>NZ_JBHWBS010000113.1:0-24186 GCF_042735655.1 Streptomyces sp. NPDC059567
CTTCTTCCGTCTGTGCGCCGCCAGGGACTCGAACCCCGGACCCGCTGATTAAGAGTCAGCTGCTCTAACCAACTGAGCTAGCGGCGCCTGCTGACGTCGTAGACCTTAGCATCCTGATCGGCGGGAGGAAAAATCGATATCCGCACGTCGGCGGCGGACGCGGCCCGGACCGCCCGGACACAGGCCCAGAGCATGACCTCGGGCCCCGGCAGCCAGGGGTGCCGGGTGTCGGGTGCGACGACCCAGCGGGGGCCGGCGGGCTCCAGCGGCGTCAGCGGCGGGATGGTCACGGCGTCTCCGGTGCCGTGGCAGAGCGGCGGCGGAACGGCGTCGCCCCACTCCTCCCAGTGGAGCAGGGACGGTAACCGCTGCGCGGTTCCGGGCGCGGCGAACAGCAGCATCCGGCCCCGGTACACGGCGACGGGCCCGGTGCCCGGCCCCTCCGACCAGAGCCGGTCGAGCATCCGGCGTCCGAACAGCATGTCCACGTTCACGACGTCGAACACCGTGCCGCAGGGGAGCACGGCGGGGGCGGCCGGCCGGGCCTCCCAGAGTGCGAGCGTGGAGCGCGGGGACGCGGCGGCGGAGGCGAGCCAGTCGGCACCCGCGCAGGTGACGTGCGCGGTGTGATGCCGCCCCTCGTCGGCCTGGCGCAGGAACCGGAAGATGTCGGGGCGGTCCGTGCGCCGCTCGTCGGTGTCGCTCTGGGCCGGGCTCAGGGGGGTCTCGTCTCGCAGCCATGCGCTCATGGAGCAAGATCTACCGGGAGTGACCGCGCCGTTTCCGAGGGTTGCCGGAAACCGGGACAGGGCGGGTGTGAGGGGAGTATCTTTCGCCCCGGCATATGCCAGATGGCGGTGGCCGGAGACCGAAGGGGTGAGCGCGGCCCGTCTCCGGGCCGGGGCTCGTCGGTGTCGGTCGCCGTTCGGCCGTCCGTCGGGGCTCAGTCGTCCTGGGACGTGCCGCCCGTACGGATCAGGTCGCGGCCGAACTCGATCATCCGGCGCGCGTAGTCCTCGGTCCACTCCGCCCGCTCGGCGACGTCCGCCGGCGTCAGCCGGTCGAAGCGGCGGGGATCGGCGAGCTGGGCCGCCGCGATCGCCTGGAACTCGATCGCCCGGTCCGTCGCCGCACGGAAGGCCAGCGTCAGCTCGGTCGCGCGGGCCAGCAGCTCGCGGGGGTCCTCGATCGACTCCAGGTCGAAGAAGTGCTCCGGGTCGGCGGTCGCCTCGGCAGGCTCGAAGATCAACGGTGCGGGTCGGAGTCGCCGCTGCCCGTTCCGCTCCGCGGATTCCGCCATCGTTCTTCTCCTCCTCGCACGCACACGGCCCGGACACCCGGGCCGCCTTCTTCCATTGTCCCGCCTTGCGCAAGGGGGCGGGGCGCCGGGCCGGAGCCCTCAGCCGCCGAGGCCGCGCAGATACACCGCGAGTCCGCCGAAGAACTCCTGGAAGCGCTGCCACTACCGGGCTCCTTGTGTGCGTGAATCCATGAGGACGTGCTGCTCTACGGCCGCCACGAGACGCGATGGCCGGACCAGAAGTCCCACGTGCTCATCATCGCCTCCCAGCCGTCTGGGAACTTGACCGTCACTCCCAGCTGGACCGGTTCCGTCGACGGGTGGTCGTCCAGGAGGTCCGACACGCCCGCGCGGCAGACCACGATGCAGGCGTGGCGGTGGCGGGAGGTCAGCACGCACAGGCGGCCCGTCTCCAGATGGAAGGCCGTGGCGTCCGGACGCCCCGAGAGGGGGTGGAGGACGACCGTCACGTCGTACTCCCGGCCCTGCAGACGGTTCGCGGTGTCCACCGTCACGCCCGAGACGCCCAGCTCCGCGAGTGCCGCGCGGACCGCCGCCGCCTGGTCGCGATGGGCCGTGCCGACCGCGATCCGGTCGGGTGTCAGCGGGACCGGGTCGGGTGAGCGCTCCGAGACGGCCGCGCCGCCCCGGTCCAGGAGCCGCCGCACCACCAGCGCCACCGCCCGGACCGCCTCGGGGTCCGTGCGCGGGGTGTGCCGGGCGGGGAGTTCCAGCAGGCCCCAGCCGGACTCCGCGGCCTCGTCCAGGACGCGGTCCGGGCCCGAGCCGTCCGACCGCACTCCGAACGCCAGCCGCCGGTCGCCGTGATCGGTGCCGCTGCGGAAGCGGGTGTACGGATAGAACGCGTCGGACACCAGCGGCGCGGCCGATGCCGGCAGCCGCCAGGAGACGGGCAACCGGTGCTGCGGCAGATCCGGATTGTGGGAGAGCAGCGTCGAGACCGCGCTCGCCGACGGGTCGTACGAGAGCCCCGCCCACTGCTCGGCGCCGACCACCGAGAACGGGTCCAACTGCCCCGGGTCGCCCACGAACAGCGCCCGCTCGAAGAGCCCGGCCACGGCGAGCAGCGAGTCCGAGCGCATCTGGTAAGCCTCGTCCACGATCGCATGCGCCCACGGCTCGACGTTCTTCACATGCGCCCACTTCGCGGCCGTCGAGATCGTCACCGGAAGCCCCGCCAGGTCCCCCGCCTTCGAGGACTTCCGTACGTTCTCCAGATCGTCGAGCGCCTTGTCGTACGGATCGCTGTCGTTGGAGTGCAGCCGGCCCACCGGTAGGTCCGGCTGCTTCTCCGCCAGCCGCAGCACCAGGTCGTCGACCTGCGCGTTCGTCTGCGCGACGACCATCAAGGGGCGTCCCGCCGAGGCCAGTTCGAGCGCGGCCCGGACGACGAGCGTCGACTTTCCCGCGCCCGGCGGGGAGTCGACCACGACGCCCCGGGCGTCCCCGCGCAGGGTGTCCCGCAGGATGTCGTCCGTCGCCCGCGCGGCGGCTGCCGAGGGGTCGAAGTCGTCGACGGTCACAGCAGGTCCTCCGTGGTGACGGCATCGGGCAGTTCGGCGGCATCGGAGCGCGGAGGTCCGCCGTGTGTCCAGGGCGTCTCCTCCGGGTCCGGCAGCTTGGCGCCCACGCGCTGGTCGTGCTCGAAGAGCGTCCAGGCGATCCGCTCGCCCTTCTCCGGCACGGAGCCCTCGGCGGGCTCCTTGGAGCGGCCCATCCGGTCGGTGATCCGCAGCACGAGCGAGCCGTCGTCCTCGTACCGTACGAACTCGGCCGTCTGCGGCTTGCCTTCGAGGGAGCGGTACACCTTCACCCGCTCGGACACGTGCGGCCAGTCGTCGGTGCGGACCGTGAGCAGCGGGCGCGGCGAGGGTCGCTTCGACTCCGACCAGGCCATGGTCACGTCCACCACCTCCGTGTCGAACGCCTCTCCCGCGAGCCGTCGTCCCGCGAGCACCAGCGGATCGTCGAGGGCCTCCTGTGCGTCGAGCTGGCCCTGCGCGGACTCGCGCGCCGCCAGCTTCTGGGCGGCCGTCACCGCGTCGTCGCGGCGCGGCTGCGGCGGTTCGCCGGCCACGACCCGGTCGCGGTGGCCGGTGAACGACCAGCGGTCGCGGGTCCAGCGGTCCGCGACCCTGGCCCCCTCGGGCAGCTCCCGCAGCAGGTCGAGGGAGCGCCACACCGCGTACCAGGTCGGCTTGAGCTGCGAGACGATCAGCCGGCGGATCTCTCGCTCGGCGCGGTGCAGTTCGCCGAGCCGCTCGTCGGCGCTCTCGCCGTCCTCGGCCGCGGCCAGCGCCTGCCGGGCCCGGTCGAAGCGCTCGATCGCGGGGGCGAGCAGCCGGTTGTCGAAGGCCGGGTCGGTCGCGGGACCGGCGGGCGGACAGAGCAGCTGCCCGTCACGGTCCCGGCCGAGCTCGGCCCGCAGCGCCGCCTCCGCGCCGGAATCCCCCTCCGCGGGATCGACCCAGGCCAGCAGCGCGCCCAGGTGCTGGTCCTCCAGGGAGGACTGGCCCGTCGCCCAGTGCCGGTTCAGCAGGTCGGTCGCCGCGAGCAGCAGCGAGGATCCCGGCACGCGGGCCCGCTCGCCGAAGTGCGTCAGCCAGCGGCCGAGCAGCGGCACGCGCGGCGGCGCCGGGAACGGCGTCTCCGGGTCCTGCTCCGCCGTCCGCCGGAACCGCGTCGACCGCCCGAGAAGCCGTACGTACTCGATGCCCGCCCGGCTCGGAACGATCAACTGCGGGGCGTCCGCGCACAGTTCGACCTCGACCTTGACCTTCTTGCCGGTCTCCGGATCGGTCTCGTTCCTTTCCGCCGCCTCGACCACGTCGGTGAACGAGTCGATGTACGGCAGGACCTCCTCGGCCAGGTCGGCGAGGAACGCGAACCGCAGGTCCCGGTCGCGCGGCTGGGCGACGACCAGGAGCCGCGGCTCCTCGGGATCGGTCCCGACCAGCGCGCCGAGCGGCGCGCCCGCCTCGCCGGCCGTCGTCAGGGGTACGAGGACGAGCGGCCGGTCCGACAGATGCCGGTGCCGCACCGTGGCCAGCGGCTGTGCCCGCCCGGACTCGACGGCCTCCAGCCGGGCGAGGGTGGAGATCAGCGACATGAGCGGGCCTTTCCGGTCGCGCCGTGCGTGGGTGTGCTCAGCGGGGACATGCGGCACCCTCCTGCGCGGCCCGGGCGGGCGGGACCGCCAGCGCCTCGGCCCGGAGCTTCCGCGCCCGGCGCAGCGCGTCGACCGTCGGGTCCTCCGCGTCGCCCTCCTCGCCGCGCGCCGCCGCCAGGACGGCGCCGATCGTGGTGAGTCCGCCCAGTTCGCCCCGTACCGAACGGCCGAGCGCCTCCACCGCGCCCGCGAGCCTCGCCCGCTCCCGGCAGTGGAAGGCCAGCTCGCAGGCGGAGAGGCACTCCGGCGCGTACGCATACGGAACCGACTCCACCGCCGACGCCAGCTCCTCCGCGGAGCAGGTCTCCACGTCGAACGTGACGCCGTCGGGCAGCGCGTCGGCGATGTCCTCGATCCGGGTCAGCCGGGTCAGCTGCCGGCGGGTCACGGACAGCTGCTTGCGCACGTCGACGACGGAGGCGGTCGGCAGGTTGGAGAAGTCCTTCGGGCAGACGAGGAGCACCGAGTGCGCCACCTCGGCGCCCTCCGTCAAGGTCGCGAGCCGCTCCAGGGCCAGGACGTACACCGCCGCCTGGCGGGCCGCGGCGCCGACCTTGGAGGCGTCCGCCGAACCGTCGATCATCGGGAAGGACTTGATCTCCACGACCGTCCACCGGCCGTCGGGGTGCACGACCACCACGTCGGGCTCCAGATAGGCGGGGGAGCCCGCCACGTCCAGGGCCAGCATCGGGTGGTCGAGCAGCGCCCACTCCCCGGCGGCGGTCGCCTCGCGCAGCGCGAGGGCCGTGCGGGCCGTGCGCCCCTCGGGTCCGACCGCCGCCAGATCCGGGAGCCCCACCGCACCGGGCTCCTCGATGCCGAGCAGGCGCAGCAGCTCGCGCCCGCCGTCGGCCTTGACCTTCGCCTCGAAGGCATTGCCCCGCATGAACGCGAACTGGGACTGTCCGAACGCCGCGGGCGAGCCCAGCTTCGAGGCGAGCGCGGCCTTGTCCACCCCGGCGCCGTCGAGCAGCGCGCGTCGCCGGCAGCCGGGGTTGGCGGCCAGCGCCGCCAGCGCCCGCGCGTCCAGCGGATGCGGCGCCACGGCCGGGCCGCGCAGCTCAGCGAGCTGGTGCCGGAGTGTCGTCTGCGGAGGTCGAGGAGCTCCGCTGCCCAGGGATTCGCTCACCCGCGGAAGTCTCCCATCCGCCACTGACAATCGGCCGGTCCTCCCCTCCGACAGCGCTCCCGGCCATGCCGCGGACCCGGTCCGCGAGGCGCAGCGCGGGCGCGGTGAGCAGGAGTCCGAGCCCCATCACGGCCGCCCCCGCGACCGCGTCGAGGAAGTAGTGGTTCGCCGTGCCCATGACGATCACCGTGGTGAGCAGCGGATAGGCGACGCCGAGGGCCTTCAGCAGCGGCGTACGCCCGTACTGCCACAGCATCACCCCGCACCACAGTGCCCAGCCGACGTGCAGGCTCGGCATCGCCGCGTACTGGTTCGTCATCGCGCCCATCCCGCGCGGCGCGCTGGCCTCGGCGCCCCACCAGCCGTACGAGCTGAACTGGGCCATCGTGTCGACGAAGCCGTGGCGGGCGTCGAGGAGCCGGGGCGGGCAGGTGGGCAGCAGGGTGAAGCCGATCAGGCCGAGGAGGGTGGAGACCATCAGCCAGGTGCGGGCGGCCCGATAGCGGCCGGGGCGGCGGCGGAAGAGCCAGATCAGGACGGCCGGGGTGACGACGTAGTGCAGCGAGGCGTACGCGAAGTCGGCGGGGATCCCCAGGGCGGGCGTCTCGGTGAAGAGCCGGTTCAGCGGGTGCTCGGCGTTCAGGTGGAGGGCCTTCTCCAGGTCGAGGATGGCCAGGCCGTGGTCGACGGCGCTCCGCACATCGCCGCGGGCGAGCAGCCGTCCGCAGGAGTACGCGGCGTAGACGACGGCGATGAGTATCAGTTCCGCCCACCAGCGTGGCTTGCGCATGCCTCGGATCCCCCTTGTTTCGGCCGAGGAGAGGGACGTCGGCGGAGGGCCGGGGGTTGCCCGGGCGTCGCCGCGAATTCACGTGAGCGATGATGGAAGTGCACTGCGAAACGTCGCCCCGTTGAAGAAACAGGGAGCCTTCATGCCACCGCGCATCCTGCTCGCCCGGCACGGCCAGACCGAATGGTCGCTGCTCGGCCGTCACACCGGCAGGACGGACATCCCGCTGCTCGACGAGGGTCGACGCGGCGCCAAGCTGCTCGGCGAGCGGCTGCACCGGGCGCCGTGGAACGGGCTGCCCGACCTGGAGATCCGCACCAGCCCGCTGGTCCGCGCGCGTGAGACCTGCGAACTCGCCGGCTTCGGCGAGCGGGCGCAGGAGTGGGACGCGCTGATGGAGTGGGACTACGGGGCCTACGAGGGGCTGACCCCGCCCGAGATCCAGGCGCTCCAGCCCGGCTGGCTGCTGTGGCGCGACGCCGTGCCGGAGGGCGAGAGCCTGGCGCAGGTCGCCGCCCGGGCCGACCAGGTCGTGGAGTGGGCGCGGTCGGCTGACCGGGACGTGCTGGTCTTCGCGCACGGCCACATCCTGCGGACGATCGCGGCGCGTTGGATGGGCGAGGAGGTCTCCTTCGGCGCCCGGATCCGCCTCGACCCGACGAGCCTGTCGGTGCTGGGCTGGATGTACGGCGAGCCCGCCCTCGAGCGGTGGAACGACACGGGGCACATGGAGTAGGCGCCCCCGCCCCGGGGTCCGCCCTCGCCACCGCCCACGGCCGGTCTCAGCGGGCTGCCGCCAGGACCCGCCCGGTCTCCGTCAGGATGGTGCGGATACGGGAGGACTGGACGCCGTCCAGCGAGTCCACCACCCGGCGGGCCTCCGCCGCCGCCTCGTCCTGGCGCCCCGCGTGGGCCAGGTTGCTCGCCAGCTGGGCGCGGTAGAGGGCGAGGTTGCGGGCGAAGTGCGGGTTCTGGAGCACCGTCGCGCGGTGGGCGTGGCGGGCCGCGCGGCTCCAGTCGCCCAGCGCCGACCAGCATTGCGCCTCCAGGGCCTCCAGCTCCGGCTCCCCGAAGAAGGACATCCACTCCGGGTCGCCGTCGGCCTGGCCCCGGGCGAAGTGGGTGTGCGCGCGGCCGAGGGACTGCTCGCAGGCGGCCCGGTCGCCGAGCCCGGCCCAGGCCCCCGCCTCCCGGAGGGAGAGGAGGGAGAGCAGCCGGGCGGAGGAGAGCGGCTGCGCCGCCCGCAGGCCCGCCTGGGCCGCCCGGACCGCCTCCCGGTACCGTCCCGCGTCCCTGGCCAGGAACGACGTGTTGCAGAAGGCGTGTGCCTCCAGGGCCGCGTCGCCGGACACGCGCGCGGTGGCGAGGGCCTCCGCGTAGTGCGAGCGGGCGTCGTCGAAGCGGCCGGAGTCATGGGCCAGCCAGCCGACGGAGATGGCCAGCTCACCCGCGCCGGCGTGCAGCCGGTCCTCGGTCGAGCGGCGGGCCGCGGTGCCCGCGTCGAGCAGCGCGTACGCCGCCCGCAGCGGCTGGGCGGCCACCTTGTAGAGACCGTCGGCGCCGTGCCGGTCGTCGAGCAGCCGGATCTGTCGTACGGCTTCCTCGACGGCCCGGACCTCGGCTTCGCCGATCCTGTGGGCTCCCCGAGGGGACGGGATCGCCGCGGCGGTGCCGCCGAGTCCCAGCGAGGCGGCCGCCACGGTGGCGGTGCCGCTCGTCATGAATGCGCGACGCAGCACGTCGCTCTCCTCATCGTTCCGGGTCGTGACGGCGGGTGGGGGCGGTGCCCCGACCGAGACGGCCGGCCGTCGGCCGCGCACCGCCTCTCGCGCCGAGAAGCCCAGGTCCGCCAGGCCGAGACCGGGGAACATGTGCAGGAACACCCGCTCGTACGCGTAGTTGGGACAGCGGATCTCGCCCGCCTCCACGCGTCCGATGTAGCGGGCGTCGCAGGCGACCTGCTCGCCGATCTCCCGCGCCGCCCGGCGGACCGCCGCGGCGAACTCCGCCGGCGAGTGCTGTCCGCGGAGCCGGCGGAAGGCGAGATTGGGAACTGCCCGTGACATCGCCATGGCCGAGCCCTCTCCTGGTGCTGCCGGTGTTCCGGCGGGGCAAGAACGTACCTGCTGTGACCGGCCACGTACGCAGGGTTTGGCTACAAATCGGATATCTCGCGCTCGATCTGCCATGAACTGCCATCCTTTGCGGCGGCGTGCCGCCGTAGCCGTTGACGCGCACGGGCGTTGAACCATGTGGAGAGACGGAACGTGTCTTCTCAAGAGCGAGGAGGGGTCCCTTGTTGGAGATCGGATCGCAGTCGACCGCACGCCACGTACCCACCCCGGACGCCAGTGCCCCGCACGAGACCCCTTGCGACCTGGTGACCGTGCCGGTCCGGCAGGGCCTTGAGGCCGTGGACATCCTGCGCCGCGGCGGGGCCCCCGCCGTCGGCCCCGTGCTGCACGACGGGGCCTGCGACACCCTCGGCTTCCTGGTCCCGCCCGGCACCGCCGAGGGCTGGGACATGCCGGGCAGCGCCTGCACGCAGACCCTGGGACGCGGCCTGCGCATCACCGAACTGCCGGAGCTCCCCAAACCGGCCGGTGACGCGCCCCGCCCCGCCGGCTGGCTCCTGCCGCCCGGGGACTCCGGCCAGGTCACCGACCCGGCGGTGCTGCGCGAGGCCCTCGGCCAGGCGGCCCGGCTGATCGAGGCGGCCGACGGCTGCCGCTGAGCGGGCGGGGCACCGCCGCGAGCGCCGATAATGGGGCTCGTGGCCAGGAACAGAACGCGTGAGAGGGCGGCAGCAGCCGTCGCCGTCGTCGAGACCGTCGACGGCGGACTCGCGGAGCTCATACCCGACCGGGAGCGGCCCCGCGGCTGGACGCTGCTGATCGACGGCGCGCCGCAGTCGCACGTGGACCTCGACGACCCGGCCCATCTCTCCTTCGAGTACCAGCGACGCCTCGGCCACATCGCCGACCTCGTCGCCCCGCCGAACCGGCCCCTCCAGGTCGTCCATCTCGGCGGCGGAGCCTTCACCCTCGCCCGCTACATCGCCGCCACCCGGCCCCGCTCCACCCAGCAGATCGTGGAACTCGACGGGTCCCTGGTCCAGCTCGTCCGCCGCGAGCTGCCCCTCGACACGGCCGCCCGCATCCGCGTCCGGTCCACCGACGCCCGCGCCGGGCTGTCCAAGGTCCAGGACGGCTGGGCGGACCTGATCATCGCCGATGTGTTCAGCGGGGCCCGTACGCCCGCGCACCTCACCAGCACGGAGTTCCTCGCCGAGGTCCGCCGGGTCCTGAAGCCCGGCGGGTTCTACGCCGCCAATCTGGCCGACGGCCCGCCGCTGACCCATCTGCGCGGCCAGATCGCGACCGCCGCCACCGTCTTCCCCGAGCTGGCGCTGACGGCCGACCCGACCGTGCTGCGCGGCCGCCGCTTCGGCAACGCCGTGCTGCTCGCCTCCGACCGGGAGCTGCCCGTCGCCGAGCTGACCCGCCGGGTGGCGACGGACCCGCACGCCGGACGGGTGGAACACGGCCGCGCGCTCGCCGACTTCACCGGGGGAGCGGCCCCGGTCACCGACGCCAGCGCCAAGCCCTCGCCCGTACCGCCGGCGTCCGTGTTCCGCTGACGGCCCCGACGCGCGGACCGGTCAGCGGTCGTCGATCTCGACCCGGGGCGCCGTGTCGTGCCAGACGCAGAAGACCGACAGCTCGCGGCCGTCCTTGGTGAACGTGACCCGGATCCACGTCGGCTGCTTCCAGACCTGCATCTGCCAGCCCGAGGACGGCGTCGCCGAGACCAGCTCCGCCGACGTCCTGCCGAGGTCGAACACGACCCGGCCGCCGTCCACGGCATAGCTCTTGACGTTGCCCCCGCTCTGCGGCTGCCCCGTGGTCGCGGACGCGGAGTCCGAGGGCTTGCGCGAAGGGGTCGTCGAGGGCGAGGCCGTCGGGGCGCCGCTCGCGCCGGGCCCGGTGGACGGCGTGGACGAGGGGTCCTTCGGCCGCTGCGTGGAGGAGGACAGCGGATCGCCGATCTCGCCGGCCGGTCCGTCGCTGGTGCCGGCCGGGATGGGCAGTGCGCGCGGCGGGTCGTAGACCGTGCCGGCCAGCACCGTGTGCACACCCCACCACGAGAGCGTGACCGCCGCGCCCGTGGCGAGCGACCACGCCATGGCGTGAACAAGTCCTCTACGCATCCGGGCCATCCTGCACCACGGCACCCCCGGGCGTCCCGCGGGGTGGACCTTCGCTCGTCGTCCCCCGTATGGCGTACGGTGCGGGCCATGGCAAGTGTGCTCGTGGTCGAGGACGACCAATTCGTGCGCTCGGCCCTCATCCGGCATCTGACCGAGGCCTCCCACACCGTACGGAGCGTCGGCACGGCCCTGGAGGCGCTGCGCGAGGTCGCCCATTTCCGTTTCGACGTGGTCATCCTGGACCTCGGACTGCCCGATCTGGACGGGTCCGAGGCGCTGAAGATGCTGCGCGGCATCACCGACGTACCGGTGATCATCGCGACCGCGCGGGACGACGAGACGGAGATCGTCCGGCTCCTCAACGACGGTGCCGACGACTACCTCACCAAGCCCTTCTCCGTGGAGCACCTGTCGGCACGGATGGCCGCCGTGCTGCGCCGCTCGCGGGCCGCGGCGGGCGAGGCGCCGCCGTCTCGGGTGATCCAGGTCGGCGGTCTGTCGATCGACCCCCTGCGACGCCAGGCGGAGCTGGACGGGACCCGTCTCGACCTGACCCGCCGCGAGTTCGACCTGCTGGCCTTCCTCGCCGGCCGGCCGGGGGTGGTCGTGCCGCGCAAGGAGCTGCTGGCCGAGGTGTGGCAGCAGTCCTACGGGGACGATCAGACCATCGATGTGCATTTGTCATGGCTGCGGCGGAAGTTGGGTGAAACGGCCGCCCGTCCCCGCTATCTGCACACCCTGCGCGGGGTGGGCGTGAAGCTGGAGCCGCCTCGGGAGCCGCAGCCGTGAGATGGGCTCTCGTCAAGGTGTCGCTGGCCGTCACCGCCATGGTCGTCGTCGCCTTCGCCATACCGCTCGGCCTCGTCGTCAAGGAGATGGCGAGCGACCGGGCCTTCTCCAACGCCGAGCGGCGCGCCGCCGGACTCGCGCCCGTGCTCGCGATCACCACCGACCGCGAGGAACTCGACCGGGCGGTCGCCACCACCGAGGACGGGGCCGCCGGGCGGATGGCCGTCCATGTGCCCGCCGCCGACGAGGCGGGCGGGAAGGCCCTGGAGATCGGCACCCGCCGGGCCGACGAGAGCGATCTGCGGACCACCCGGCAACTGGGGCGGGCCACCATCGCCGAGGTGGAGGGCGGCTCCGTCCTGCTCCAGCCCACGGCGCTCAGCTCCGGACAGGTCGCCGTCGTCGAACTCTTCGTCCCCGAGGGCGAGGTCACCAACGGGGTCGCCACCGCCTGGCTGGTCCTGGCCGGTGTCGGCATCGCCCTGATCATCGGCTCCGTCGCCGTCGCCGACCGGCTCGGCGTCCGGATGGTCCGGCCCGCCCAGCGGCTCGCCGGCGCCGCCCACGACCTGGGCGAGGGCAGGCTCGGCGCGCGCGTCCCCGAAGAGGGCCCGCCGGAGCTCAAGTCGGCGGCGATCGCCTTCAACTCGATGGCCGACCAGGTCGTCCAGCTCCTCGCCAACGAGCGCGAGCTGGCCGCGGACCTCTCCCACCGGCTCCGCACCCCGCTGACCGTGCTGCGGCTCAACACGGCCTCGCTCGGCTCCGGTCCGGCGGCCGAACAGACCCGGGCCGCGGTCGAGCAGCTGGAGCGCGAGGTGGACACGATCATCCGCACGGCACGGGAGGCCAAGCCGCAGACCCAGGCCACCGGCCCGGGCGCGGGCTGCGACGCCTCCGAGGTCGTCCGGGAGCGGATGGACTTCTGGTCCGCGCTCGCCGAGGACGAGGGCCGCAAGGTGCGGGTGGCGGGCATCGACCGCCCGGTACGGATCCCGGTCGCCCGGCCCGAACTCGTCGCCGCGCTCGACGCGCTGCTCGGCAATGTCTTCCGCCACACCCCCGAGGGGACGGCCTTCTCCGTCGACGTCCACAACGGCGACGACGCCGTCATCGTCCTGGTCTCCGACGCCGGCCCCGGCATCGCCGACCCGGCCGCCGCCCTGGCCCGTGGCAACAGCGGCCACCGCGCCGGCTCCACCGGCCTCGGCCTCGACATCGTGCGCCAGATGGCCGAGTCCACGGGCGGCGACGTCCGCATCGGACACTCGGTGCTCGGCGGCACCGAGGTCCGCATCTGGATCGGCCTGGACGGCCGCCGCTCCGGCAGTGAGGCCGGCCGCCGCGCCAGCCGGGTGGGCCGCCGCAAGAAACCGGCCGCGCAGCGCGGCCGCTGAGGGGGCGGGCCCGGCCGCGCGGCGGGCGCGACCCCATGCCGAACCGACCCGCGCGAACCGACCTGTTACGGAGTCGTCTTCAGCACGTGTGTGGTGTCCGTGCCGAGGGCGGCGCCGTCGGCACCGGCCGGGGCGAACTCCGGTACGGGAGTGCCGTGTAGGTCGACCAGGACGGAGTGGGTCTCCCCGGGGGCGAAGGCGTGTCGTTCGCCCCACTGCCGCAGCGTGAGGATGACCGGGAACAGAGCGCGGCCGGCGTCGGTGAGTACGTACTCCTGGCGCCGGCCCGTCGGCGCGGGGCGCTGGGCGAGGAGCCCGTGAGCGGTCAGCTTGCGGAGGCGGTCGGTGAGGATGTTGCGGGCGATCCCGGTCCGTCGCTGGAACTCGGTGAACGACCGTGCCCCGTCCATCGCGTCGCGGACGACGAGGAGGCTCCACCGGTCGCCGACGAGGTCGAGCGCGCGGGCGACGGGGCACTCGGGATCGGTCCAGTCGGGCTTCGGGGCGCTCATGGTGGTGCGGGTCATGACACCTCCCATTGGGTTGCGAATTGAAACCATCATGCCGTACCGTCAAAACGGTTGCAATCTGCTACCAATTTCGATGGGAGCGCTATGAACGTGTGGCGGCGGTTACTGCTGGCGGTGATCTGCGGAGTCGCGGTGGCGAGCATCTACGCCGCGCAGCCGGTCCTCGAACAGATGGGGCGCGATCTCGGCGTCCCGGCGGAGCTCGCGGGGTGGATCGTCGCGACCAGCCAGTTCGGCTATCTGGCGGGGCTCCTGCTGCTCGTGCCGCTCGGCGACGTGGTCGACCGGCGTCGGCTCATCGCCGTCCATCTGGCGTTCGCGACGGCGGGCCTGGCCCTGACGGCCGTGGCGTCGGCCGCCTGGCCGGCGTTCGTGGGACTCGCGACGGCCGGGTTGTTCGCGGTCGTCGTGCAGACCACGGTGGCGTACGCTGCGGCCGCGTCGCCGCTCGCGGAGCGCGGACGGAACATCGGCGTCGTCACCTCGGGTGTCGTGGTCGGCATCCTGGGGGCGCGTGTCGTCACCGGCGCGCTCGCCGAACTGTGGGGCTGGCGGAGCGTCTACGCCGTGCTCGCGGTGCTCTCCCTCGCGCTCGCGGCCCTCGTCCTCGTCGCCCTGCCCTCGGAAGAGCGCGCCCACCCGCCGGCGGCCTACCGGCAGGTCGTCGCCTCGCTCGCCGGACTGTTCACGGAGCGCGTCGTCCTGACGCGCGGGCTCATCGCGTTCTTCCTGTTCGCCTCGTTCGGAACCCTGTGGAGCGGGCTGTCCCTGCCGTTGGCGGACGCGCCGTGGGAGCTGAGTGAGAGCCAGATCGGGCTGTTCGGCATCGCCGGACTCGCCGGCGCGCTCGGCGCGGCCCGCGCGGGCCGGTGGGCGGACGCGGGCCGGGCGGTCCCGGTCACCGGGTTCGCGCTCGCCCTGCTCATCGCCTCCTGGGCGGCGATCGCTCAGCTCCCGTGGTCGCTGTGGCTGCTTGTCGTCGGGATCGTCGTGCTCGACTTCGCGGTCCAGGCCGTGCATGTGAGCAACCAGCACCTGCTCACCGCCACCCATCCGGACCGCGTCAGCAGCGTCATCGGCGGCTACATGGTGTTCTACTCCCTCGGCTCCGCCCTCGGCGCGGCCGCGTCCAGCGCGATCTTCACCTCCTACGGCTGGGCGGGCTCCAGCCTCCTCGGGGCCGGGTTCGCGGTCTGCGGCCTTGTCGTCTGGGCGGCCGGCAGGCGCGTGGCCCGCGGGGCGGTGCACGTCCCGACCGACAACTCCGAGAAGGAGGTCGCGGGCGAGGTGCAGGAGGAGGCGCACGGGGCCACGTCGCTCTGAGCGCCTCCGCGCGCCCTGAACCTTTCGTCGTTCCGATGGCTTCCTTAAGCGGAGCCTAAGAATCCTCAACCCGAGCCCCCTCGTACGTATTTGTCCGTTTCCCACTCGCTAGCGTGCTGCCCGCACCCCACCCCACCCCCGGCACACAGAGGCAGGCACGCGATGGGCACCAGTTCGCACCGGCGCAGGGCGAGCGGCAGGACCAAGGTCATCGGCGCGGTCGTCGCGGCGGCGGTGATCGGGGGCGCCGCGTTCGCGCTCACGGGCACCGCCCAGGCCGCGGCCGTCGGCGCCGCCTACACCAGGACCAGCACCTGGACCGGTGGTTACACCGGCCAGTACGTCGTGACCAACCAGACCTCCAGCGTCCAGTCGGGGGGCTGGACGCTGGAGTTCGACCTGCCGGCCGGCACGACGATCGGCTCCCTGTGGAACGGCGAGCACACCGTCTCGGGGCAGCACGTCACCGTGAAGCCCGCGAGCTGGAACAAGGAGCTCGCCCCCGGCCAGTCCGTCACGGTCGGCTTCGTGACCTCGGCCTCCGGCGAGGCCGGCGACCCCGCCAACTGCCTGATCAACAAGGCCACCTGCTCCGTCGGCGGAGCCACCCCGACCCCCAGCGGCCGGCCCACGGAGCAGCCCACCGCCACCGTGGCCCCGACCTCCTCGGCGACCCCCTCCGCCACCGCGACGGCCACGCCGAGCCAGACCGCCACCACGGCCCCGACGCCCACGCCGACGGCGACCTCCACCGGCACCCCGGGCGCCGTCGCGAAGTACGCGCCCTACATCGACACCTCCCTCTACCCGTCGTACGACATGCTCGCGACCGCCGACGCCACCGGCGTGAAGGAGTTCAACCTCGCCTTCATCACCTCCGGCGGCTCCTGCGCCCCGCTGTGGGGCGGTGTCACCGACCTCGCGAGCGACAAGGTGGCCTCCCAGATAGGCGCCCTGCGGGCCAAGGGCGGCGACGTCCGCGTCTCCTTCGGCGGCGCCGCCGGCCACGAACTGGCCCTCAACTGCTCCAGCTCCGCCGATCTCGCGGCCGCCTACGGCAAGGTCGTCGACCAGTACAAGCTCACCAAGGTCGACTTCGACATCGAGGGCGCGGCCCTGCCGGACACCGCCGCGAACACCCGCCGTTCGCAGGCCATCGCCCAGCTCCAGAAGTCCCACCCCGGCCTGAACGTCTCCTTCACGCTGCCGGTCATGCCCGAGGGGCTGACCCAGCCCGGCGTGGACCTCCTCGCCGACGCCAAGAAGAACGGTGTCCGCGTCGACGCGGTCAACATCATGGCGATGGACTACGGACCGGCCTACAGCGGAGACATGGGCCAGTACGCGATCCAGGCCGCGACCGCGACCCAGGCGCAGATCAAGGGTGTCCTCGGGCTGAGCGACGCGGCCGCCTGGAAGGCCGTCGCCGTCACCCCGATGATCGGCGTCAACGACGTCACCACCGAGATCTTCAAGGTGGAGGACGCCACCCAGCTGGTGGACTTCGCGAAGTCCAAGGGCATCGGCTGGCTGTCGATGTGGTCCTCGACCCGCGACAAGCAGTGCGCGGCCGGCGCGGTCAACTACGCGGACGCCACCTGCTCCTCGATCCTCCAGCAGCCGCTGGCCTTCACGAAGGCGTTCGCCGCCTACAAGTGAGCCACTGAGCCCCCACACCGCGCGCTCCGGCCGGAACCACCCCCACCGCCGGCCGGAGCGCGCTCCCTTGCGCTCCCGCCCGGATCAGGCCCCCTCCACCTCGCCCAGGAACTCGGTGATCAGCTTCCCCCACGCCGCAGGGTTCTCGGCGAAGGGAGCGTGGCCCGTGGCCAGTTCGGCGAGCCGCGCGCCGGGGATGCCGGCCGCGACCGCGCGGTGCAGCGCGGGCGCCACCAGCCGGTCCTCGGTCGTCGATATGACCAGGGTCGGCACGCCCACCCGGGCCAGGTCCTCCCGGACGTCCGCCCGCGCCACCAGGTCCGCGTGCTCCGGTGTCCCCTCCGGGATCGACTCGCCGGTGAGCCGGACGACGCCCTCGACGACCTCCGGTGTCATCGGGTCGAGCATCGCCGGGCTGAACACCAGCGGCACCAGAAGGCGCGCCACCAGCTCGTGCTGCCCGCTGTCCGCGAGGTCCCGCCACAGCAGGGACGCCTGCCGCAGCGCATGGTCCGCGTAGGCGAACGGGGCGGTCAGCACCAGGCCCGTCACCCGCTCGGGGTGACGTGTCGCGGCCCGGATGGCGACCGTCGTCCCCAGGGAGTACCCGGAGACGGTGAACCGCTCCACCCCCGCGGCGTCCGCCTCCGCCACCAACTCGTCGGCCAGCGCGTCCAGTCCGAGCGGCTCCGTGGCGCGGGGCGCCCCGCCCGTCCCCGGCAGGTCGAAGCCGACGACGCGCCGCCCGCCGGAGGCCAGCGCCTCCTTGATCGGGCCGTAGTTGGACTCGATGCCCCCGCCGGAGCCGTGGGTGAGCAGGAGCGCGCGAGACGTCGTCATGGAAGGTCCCCCCAAATCTGTAGTGGACGTTACGAAATGACCGTACAGCAGATTTCATAGCGACCGCTACAGAAAATGCCTCACTCTTTCGAACGTCTTCGATTCGGCGCGCATCTTGACCGTGCTCCGGCAAGAGGCGAAAGGTGGGAGCGCTCCCACTTCTCCCACTTCTCCCACTTCTCCCGCTCACCTCCTCGAAGGAGAACCCATGCGCGGAAGACGCCATCTGTCGGCAGCGCTGGCACTGGCCGCCGGCCTGCTCACCGGAGCGGTCCCACCGACCGCCCAGGCCCAAGAGCCCCAAGCCCGACAAGAGCTCCAAGCGCAACAGCTCCAAGCCCAACGCCGCGATCCCGCCGGGTGGTTCGGTGAGCTTCGGCTTCAACGCAAGCCGGTCGGGGGCGAATCCGCCCCCGACCGCCCTGACCTGCGCTAGGGCGTCGTGACGAGGGGCCGCGGTGCGGTCCCCATGCCGCTGCCCAGATGGAAGCTCGGGTGCGGGGGCTGGTTGTAGGCGGTGTTCTGCCAGGCGAGACCCGTGCGGTACATGGTGTCGTGCAGCAGCGTGGTGATCTTCGTGCTCGTCTCGTACGGGGTCGCGTAGATCCGCAGCGCGCGGTTGTCCGCCGTACGCCACACCACCTCCTCGCGCCAGTCGCCGAGGATGTCACCGGAGAGCGCCGGGGTCGCCTTCGTACCGTTGTTGGAGGCGACCGAGGCGCCGGTGAGCAGCCGGGTCTCGCCGGACGTCCCGTACTTGTCGATACGGGTGGCGTCCAGGAGCTCGCGGGTGGTGTCACCGTCCCACCAGCTCAGGAAGTTCGCGGACGAGGGCTCGCGGCCCTTGGCGGCCCCGCCCTCGTCCCGGATCGAGGTGTCCGATGCCGACCACACCTCGGCGCCGTCGTTCCCGGCGTGGATGTCGCCGGCGACCCCGCGCCCGTTGTCGCAGCAGGCGCCGAGCTGCCAGCGGACGCTGCCGTTAGACGGGTTGATGTACAGCTCGGAGGGCTGGGAGGACGACTCGGAGACCTTGAAGTACTCCAGGCCCGCCGTCCTCGGGTCGAGGTCCCCGAGGTGCTGGGCGTCGCCGTGCCCGGTCCTGGTCGTCCAGAGGCCGTCGCCGTCGTCGTCCACGGCCATCGACCCGTAGACGATCTCGTCCTTGCCGTCGCCGTCCACGTCACCGACGGACAGACTGTGCGAGCCCTGCCCGTCGTACCCCTTGCCGGTGTTGGTGGAGGAGCTGCTGTCGAAGGTCCAGCGCCGGGTGAACTGCCCGCCGCGCCAGTCCCAGGCCACGATCACGGACCGGGTGTAGTAGCCCCGCGCCATGATGAGCGAGGGCCGGGCGCCGTCCAGATACGCGGTCCCGGCGAGGAAGCGGTCGACCCGGTTGCCGTAGTCGTCACCCCATGAGGAGACGGTGCCGCGGGCCGGTACGTAGCCGGTGGTGCCCATCGCGGCGCCGGTGAGCCCGTCGAACATGGTCAGGTACTCGGGCCCGGCCAGGACGTAGCCGCTGCCGTTGCGATGGTCGGCGGACGCGCTGCCGATGACCGTGCCGCGCCCGTCGACGGTCCCGTCGGCGGTCTTCATGGCGACCTCGGCCCGGCCGTCGCCGTCGTAGTCGTACACCTGGAACTGCGTGTAGTGCGCCCCGGAACGGATGTTGCGGCCGAGGTCGATCCGCCACAGGCGGGTCCCGTCGAGCCGGATCCCGTCGACGATCGTGTTCCCGGTGTGGCCGGACTGCGAGTTGTCCTTGGCGTTGGTCGGCTGCCACTTCAGTACGAAGTCCAGGGCGCCGTCGCCGTCGAGGTCGCCGACGGACGCGTCGTTGGCCTCGTAGGTGTAGGCGACGCCGTCGGGGGTGGTGCCGCCTGCCGGGGGCGAGAGCGGCACGTCCCTGTAGCCGGTGCGGAACTGGACGGCATGCACCGAGTCGCCCTGCTCCACACCGCCGACGACGGCGCGGACGGTGTAGTCGGCGTGGCTGGGGGCGCCGGCGTGGAAGTAGTCGGTGGAGGCGGTGACGGGCGTGGCGTTCACCTTCGTACCGGCCCGGTACACGTTGAAGGCGACGCCGTCCGGGTCGGTGCCGAGCCAACGCCAGCTCACCAGGTTGCCGGTCCCGGTGTGGACGCTGACCACGCCCCGGTCGAGCCGCTCGGCCTGCCGCGCGGTGGCGCCGGACGCGGTCTCGGCGGCGAGGGTGAACGAGGCGACGGCGACGACACCGGCGCACAGGGCGGCGAGCAGGGAGCGAGGTGCCTGCGAGTACTGCACGAATCCTCCTGGGGGGAAGAGAGCCGTTGCGTACCTCACAGTCGTCGCCGCGCGGGGATCGGTTGCCCGGGAACGACCGAGGCCCCGGTTCGCATGAACCGGGGCCTCGACCTTCAGGGTGAGTAACGGGACTCGAACCCGCGACATCCTGGACCACAACCAGGTGCTCTACCAGCTGAGCTATACCCACCACGACCGGCGGTTTTCCCGAAGGTTTCCCCGACCGGCCGAGAAGAAGTCTACAGGGTCCGAGCGGGTGCTCGCGCCCGCATTCCACCGGGGTGGCGTCAGGGTCACGTCAGGGGGCGTCAGGGGCGCGAGCAGCGGCGCTAGGTGGTGCCGGGACTCACTCGCCGGGCAGGACGTGGCGTGCGGCGATCTGCTTCGCCGTGTCCGAGTCCGGTCCGGGCTGCGGGACGAAGATCGCCTCGCGGTAGTAGCGCAGCTCCGCGATGGACTCGCGGATGTCGGCCAGCGCGCGGTGGTTGCCGCTCTTCTCCGGACTGTTGAAGTACGCCCTCGGGTACCAGCGGCGGGCCAGCTCCTTGACCGAGGAGACATCGACGATCCGGTAGTGCAGGTGGTTCTCCAGCGCCGGCATGTCCCGTGACAGGAAGCCGCGGTCGGTGGAGACCGAGTTCCCGCACAGGGGCGCCTTGCCCGGCTCCTTGACGTGCTCGCGTACGTAGGCGAGGACCTGCGCCTCGGCGTCGGCGAGGGTGGTGCCGCCGGGCAGGGCGTCGAGGAGGCCGGAGGACGTGTGCATCTGGCGCACGATCTCGGGCATGGTCTCCAGCGCCGCGTCCGGCGGGCGGATCACGATGTCCACCCCTTCGCCGAGCACGTTCAGTTCCGAGTCGGTGACCAGTGCGGCCACCTCGATGAGTGCGTCGTCCGTCAACGAGAGCCCGGTCATCTCGCAGTCGATCCACACCATGCGATCGTTCATGCGTCCTACCTTAGGGGGTGCCCGGGGGATCGGGCCCTGCTTGCGCCGCGACGCCCTCCGCCTGCCGCGTCCTACGACGACGGGCGCCGCGGGGAGGTGTCCCCGGGGCGCCCGTCGGTTCGCGGTGCGCGGTTCGCTCCTCAGGGGGCGCTGCGCTGGCCCGGCAGTGCCGGGCGGCCCGCCGCGTACAGGTCGGACTGCGGCTTGCCCGGCTCCATCGGCCCGCCGGGACGCCGGGTGACCGGCGACACCTGCGAGGGCACCATCGGGTCGAGCACGGTCGTCGCCGTCTCGGCCTGCGGGCGCCGGGCCCGGTAGGCCGCGCGGTACGCGGCCGGCGAGGAGCCGAGCTGGCGGCGGAAGTGACCGCGCAGCGCCACCGGGGAGCGGAAGCCGCAGCGGCCCGCGACCTCGTCGACCGAGTAGTCGGAGGTCTCGAGCAGGCGCTGGGCCTGCAGCACCCGCTGGGTGATCAGCCACTGCAGGGGAGCGCTGCCGGTGAGCGAGCGGAACCTGCGGTCGAACGTCCGCCGTGACATGTACGCACGGGCCGCGAGGGTCTCCACGTCGAACTGCTCGTGGAGGTGCTCCAGGGCCCAGGCGACGACCTCCGCGAGCGGGTCGGCGCCGATCTCCTCGGGTAAAGACCTGTCGAGGTAGCGCTCCTGGCCGCCGCTGCGCCGCGGCGGGACGACCAGGCGGCGCGCCAGGGCGCCCGCGGCCTCCGTGCCGTGGTCGGTCCGCACGATGTGCAGACACAGGTCGATTCCGGCCGCGGTGCCGGCCGATGTCAGTACGTCCCCGTCGTCGACGAAGAGCTCCCGTGGATCCACGTGGACCGACGGATAGCGCTTGGCGAGCGTCGGCGCGTACATCCAGTGGGTGGTCGCCGGTCGGCCGTCGAGCAGTCCGGCCGCGGCGAGGACGAACGCGCCGGTGCACAGCCCGACGATCCGCGCGCCCTCTTCGTGTGCCCGGCGCAGCGCTTCGAGCGCCTCCGGCGGTGGCGGCGAGGTGATCGACCGCCAGGCCGGTACGACGACGGTGCCGGCCCGGCTGATCGCGTCCAGGCCGTACGGCGCGGTCAGTTCGAGGCCCCCTGTGGTCCGCAGCGGGCCTTCCTCGCCGGCGCACACCAGCAGCCGGTAGCGCGGCACTCCGGCGTCCTGCCGGTCGATTCCGAACACGGAGAGCGGGATGGAGCTCTCGAAGATGGGGCCGCCGCTGAACAGCAGCACCGCGACGACTTCGCGACGGCGGCGCCCGGAAAGCTTCCGTGCGGCCTCCGGTACGGCGGAGTCCTGGCTCATGACGCTAAGCCCCCCTCGGTGTTCGCGTCTCCCTGGTCCTGTCGCTCCTGCACGTTTCCCCTCGGTTTTGCACGAGACCCCAGTCTTCGATACCCATGATCGAATCTACTGTGTTCCGTGGCGCCGGCGTGACAAGTTCTCCATCCGGCACATTGTCGACAAGGCAACTTGGCGCGAAGCATTCGATCACGAAGCGTTCCACTCACGGGCCGCGCAGGGAAGTGCGTGTTGCGCGCATGGCCCGTCCCCGTAGGGTGTGCGCGCCAACGGCGGGGCTTTCATGCCTGGTGGCCAGGGGGTTGAGGGGGCATTCCACCAAGGACTCGCCGACAACTGGAAGTTGGCTGAAAACATACGGGTGTGGGTGTACGAACCTGTCAGCTCTACGGGGGGTTCGTCAGGTCCGACGGGCGTTTCGGCCGCCCTGCGCGCGCCGTGATCGAGGCCGCGCGGCCTCGGCGCGCAGACCGCGTTCCGCGCGGCGCAGCAGGACCCGGCAGACCGCCGTCACCGCGGCCAGCCCGAGCGCCGTCCCGGCCGCCCCGCCCATCGAGGTGCCGTAGCCGACGAGGACGACCGGGACCAGGACACAGCAGAAGACCGCCCAGCGGACGACGTCCTCCGCCGACTCCGAGGCCGCGCTCCCCGCGCCTCCCGCCGCGCTCCGTGTGCTCCCGGCGCTCCTCGTGCTTCCACTCCTCCCCGAGGGCTGCGGGAGGCGGCGTCGGCCGGGCGCCGGGGAGGGGGGCGGTCCGGGGGAGGGCGTGGTGGCGGGGATGGCGGTGGAGGTGGCGGCGGCCGGCGGTGCGGGCACGGGCGGGACTCCCTGCGACGGTGGCTGGACCTGTGGCAACGAGGAGCGGAACGTTCCGGTCACTGCGAGTGGCGGCCGTTCGTGCCGCGTACGGACGCCTGTAGGACACAACCGGCATTGCCATATCGGGAGGGGCTCGTGCATGCTCCCTGGGACGCCGTGCGATCGCTGTGTGTGGTCGCGACGGCTCTGGGCAGGAGAGGAGTGTCGCCGTACCCTTGGGGGTATGGGCTTGGGAAGATGATTCCCGGACACAGCTCCGCCGCCAACCGTTGTTCGTACGACGTTCTCCATCGTCCCCTCCCAACAGGACTTCTTCGCCGAGACACCGATGGCCGGTCACGAATTCCCCGAACCCGCGGACCGCAAGCGCGTCGCCGACTCCACGGTCGACCCCCTCGCGGTGGAACAGCCACGTCACTCCTGTGATCCCGCCTTCCGGCACGGAGTGGTCGTCGGCTTCGACGGCTCGACCTCCAGCGAGCGGGCCCTCGCGTACGCCATCGGCATGGCCAAGCGCTCCGGCTCCGGGCTGATCATCGTCCATGTCGCAAACCGGCTGCCCACGACCGTCTGGGCGGGCTGCGAGCCGCCGGTCTTCGTCGACGTGCCGGACCACCGCACCGAGGTGCTCGGTCTCGAGCTCGCCTGCGCCGACTACCTCGCCGAGGTTCCCTGGATCCTCGTCGAGCGCGGTGGCGACATCTGCCACGAGCTGGAGGAGGTCGGCCGTGAGTACTCGGCCGACGCGATCGTGGTCGGCTCCACGCACGGCATCGTCGGCCGGATCTTCGGCTCGGTGGCCGGACGCCTCGCGAAGCGCGCGCAGCGTCCCGTGATCGTCATCCCCTGAGCCGTACGACCGGCCGCGCCGGCTCGATCCCTACGGCTTCATCCTCTCGACACTTCGTCAACTCCCTTGGTACGGCGATAATTTTCGCCTCCGACAGGTGATTTGTGCGCTTGTGAAGGGTACTTAAAGGTCACCGGAACAAGTAGCTCACGCAGCACAACTGCCCACTTGAAGGGAGCCCGCCGTGGACAACGAAGTCGCCGCGGGAAACACCACCTCCACTCTCGGCCACCTCGCGCTCGGACTGACCTTGCTGGCCTTCGGCATCGGCAGCACGGGCGTCATAGACAACGTCGCGGCGTCCGACGCCGCAGGCCTCGCCACCTGGGTCGGCGGCGTGGCGCTCTTCCTCGTCGGTCTGCTCGCCCTGCGCGCGGGCAACGGCGGTACGGGCACGGCCTATTCGGCGCTCGGCGCCTTCTGGTTCACCTGGGGGACCGGAGTGAGCGGCGACGCCTCGGCCGAGGCGACCGGTCTCTTCCTGCTGCTGTGGGCGCTGCTCGCGCTCACGCTGACGGTGGCGGCCGGGGGCAGCGGACTGTTCGGACAGGGCGTGTACGGGCTGCTGTTCGTCGCGCTGCTGCTGCTCGGCATCGGCGCGCTCGCCGACAACGGCGGGCTGGGCAAGGCGGGCGGCTGGGTCGCCGCGGTCGCCGGACTCGCGGCCTGGTACGGCGCGACGGCGGCGGTGGCGAACTGGCCGACCTCGCTGAAGAGCGCCGCGGGCCGGGGTGTGACGGCCACCGGCTGACGCGGCTACGAGGGCCTGGGGCCCCCCCGGGGGGGGGCGCGCGCGCAGGGCGGGCCGGCCCCA
>NZ_JBHWBS010000114.1:0-24106 GCF_042735655.1 Streptomyces sp. NPDC059567
GGCGCGCCCCACTGACTCCCACCCCCCCCCAGCCACACCCCCACACACACCCCCCCCCCCCCGGGGGGGGGGGGGGGTTATTTAGTTTTCCCCCCGACCCGGGGCCGCCGGCCCCCGGGCCCGCGGGCCACGCGCCGCGAAGCCACAGGCCCCCAAGGCCGCGTGGCCTCGGCCCGAAGCTTCCGTCGTCCCGGGGCCGCGGGCCCCCGGCACGAAGCCGCGGGCGTAGGGGCCCCGAGTCCCCGGGCGCGAATCGGTCGTCCCCTGCCCTCGGCGCCAAGCCAGCCCTGCCCCGGTGCGAAGCTGCCGGTCCCCCGGGGGCCCTGGGGGCGGAGCCCCCACACCAACCCCCGGGGTCTGGGGCGGAGCCCCGGTTCGGGAAGGGGCGGGGTGGGGAAAGAGCGCGCCGCAGGCGACCCCGCCCACGGAAAAAGGCCGGGCCCCTGGTTTGCCAGGGGCCCGGCCTTCAGCCTGCCGACGGCTACGCGCTCATCGCGCGAGCGGCCGCCGTCAGTTGTCGTCCTCGTCGATCAGGAAGCCGCGCATCGGCGCCGGCGCCTGCTGCATCGGCTGCGGCGCCTGCGGGCGGACCGGAGCCATCGGCTGCGTCATCGCGGGGGACATCTGCTGCTGGCCACCGTAGGACGGGGCACCGCCCATGGACGGCGCGCCGCCCATCGTGCCGTTGCCGCCGTACGACGGGGCGCTCGCGCCCGCCGAAGCCATCGACGGGGCCGGCGGCAGCGAAGCCGTGGCCGGCGTCCGCGGCGGGGCCAGCGAGTCGTCCGCCTGGGTCTCCAGCTGACGCAGCTGCGACTCGAGGTAGGACTTCAGACGCGTGCGGTACTCGCGCTCGAAGCCACGCAGGTCCTCGACCTTGCGCTCCAGCGTGGCGCGAGCGGACTCCAGCGAGCCCATCGCGACGCGGTGCTTCTCCTGCGCGTCCCGCTCCAGCGCGTCCGCCTTGGCGCGGGCGTCCCGCTCCAGGCCCTCGGCGCGCGAGCGCGCCTCGCCGACGATCTTGTTGGCCTCGGAACGGGCCTCCGCGATCGCCTGGTCGGCCGTCTGCTGGGCCAGCGAGAGGACACGCGCGGCGCTGTCGCCACCGGGACCCTGCTGCGGCTGCTGCATCGGCTGCTGCATCTGCTGCTGCGGGTGACCCATGGGGCCGCCCATCGGCTGACCCATCGGACCGCCCTGCATCTGGCCGGGGCCGGGGCCCATCGGACCACCCTGCATCGGGCCGGGGCCGTGGCCACCAGGACCGGCGGGGAGCTGCGGCGCACCGGACGGCAGCTGCGGCGGGCCCATCTGCGGGGGCTGCTGCTGGACCGGCGGTCCGGATATGGCGGCGGGCACGGGGGCACCGGGACCGACGGGACGATCCTGCTGCTCCGGCGGCTTGCGCATACCCTGCTGCTGCTGGTTCTGCGCGGCGGCACGCGTCGCCGCGGCCAGCTTGGCGCGCAGGTCCTCGTTC
This sequence comes from Streptomyces sp. NPDC059567, assembly GCF_042735655.1. Taxonomy (NCBI): domain Bacteria; kingdom Bacillati; phylum Actinomycetota; class Actinomycetes; order Kitasatosporales; family Streptomycetaceae; genus Streptomyces; species Streptomyces sp. NPDC059567. The sequence goes on from NZ_JBHWBS010000114.1 coordinate 1,481, forward strand.
TCGCGGAGCAGGCGGGTCAGTTCGGCTTCGACCTCGTCGAGGAAGGCATCGACCTCGTCCTCGTCATAGCCTTCTCGAAGGCGGACGGTCGTGAACTGCTTGTTCCGCACGTCCTCGGGGGTCAGCGGCATCTCTTCTTCACCTCTACGTAGTCGTCGGCAGTCGGCAAGACCGTATCGTCCACATTCACCTCGCGAAGCTGCTCACGATGGAGATCAGGATGTAGACGATGATCATCAGAACGAAGAAGGACAGGTCGAGTGCCACGCCCCCGAGACGCAGCGGCGGAATGAACCGCCGCAGAAGCTTGAGCGGTGGATCGGTGACAGTGTAGGTGGCCTCCAGAACGACCACCATCGCCTTACCGGGTTGCCATGAACGGGCGAACTGGAAGACGTAGTCCATGACCAATCGGAAGATCAGCACGATGAGGAAGCACATCAGAGCGATGTAGACCACTTGTAGTGCGACGCCCATCCCGCGCTTCCCTCTCCCCTGGCTCTCGTGCTCTCGCTTGTCCGGCCTCGCGGCCGGGCCGTTCCGGTCTCGTAGTTCTCAGCTCTGGTTGAAGAATCCGCCCTCTGCGATGCGGGCCTTGTCCTCCGCCGTGACATCGACGTTAGCAGGCGACAACAGGAACACCTTCTGCGTCACGCGCTCAATGCTGCCATGGAGCCCGAAGACGAGTCCGGCGGCAAAGTCGACAAGTCGCTTCGCATCGGTGTCGTCCATCTCCGTGAGGTTCATGATCACGGGGGTGCCCTCGCGGAAGTGTTCCCCGATGGTACGGGCCTCGTTGTACGTCCTGGGGTGCAGCGTCGTGATGCGGTAGGGCTCCCGCTCGGACACAACCTTGGGCATGATCACCGGTGCGTTCTTCTCCATGCTCGGACGTTCGGGTGTGATGGATGCCACGGGGGCAATTCGGGCCGGGCGTCCGTTCTCGGCGAGTACCGGGACAGAATGGGACACCGGTTCACGCGGGGCCGGCGGCTGCACCACTCGTACCGGTTCCTCCCGCTCGATCTGCCGCGGGGGCTGGTGGCGCCGTTCACGCTCGGGCTCGGGTTCCAGCTCGGGTTCGAAGTCGTCGTCGGGGTCGAAACCCCGGCCGTCGTACCCATCGTCCTCCACGAGGCCGAGGTAGACCGCCATCTTGCGCATCGCGCCGGCCATTCTCTGAGTCCTCCGCTCTGTGGTGGATCGGCATCGTCACCAAGTGCCCGCGATCCACGGGGTCTGCCCGCCGATCAGCGGGAATGACCATATTTTCTGCTGTGGTCCGACTTGCTTCGCGACGTTACCCGAGCCTGGGGCGGACACCCAGTACCGCCGTACCGATGCGCACATGTGTCGCTCCGGCCGCCACGGCCTCCTCGAGGTCCGCACTCATCCCCGCCGACACCATGTTCGCAGCCGGACGGTTCGCGCGCAGGACAGTCGACAAATCCATCAGGCGGTCGAACGCCGCACGTTGGCGCCCCGCGTAGGGGCCGGCGAGCGGCGCGACGGTCATCAGTCCGTCGAGCCTCAGCCCCGGCGCGGCGTCCACCGCGGCGGCCAACTCCTCGATGCCGTCGGGCGACACGCCGCCCCGCTCGCCCCGCGCGCCCGACTCGGCGTCGAGCGCGACCTGGACGAGGCAGCCGAGTTCGCGCCCGGCCTTCTCCGCCGCCGCCGACAGAGCGGTGACGAGCTTCAAGCGGTCGACGGACTGCACCACATCCGCATAACTCGTCACAGATCGGACCTTGTTGGTCTGCAACTGACCGACGAAATGCCAGCGCAGGTCCAGATCCGCGCAGGCCGCGGCCTTGGGGGCCGCGTCCTGGTCCCGGTTCTCGGCGACGTCCCGCACGCCGAGTTCGTGCAGCAGTCGCACATCGCTCGCGGGGTAGGTCTTCGTGACCACGATCAGGGTCACATCCGCCCGCTTGCGGCCGGCGGCGGCGCAGGCGGCAGAGATACGTTCCTCCACCCGCGCCAGGTTTTCGGCGAGTTCCGCCTTACGGTCCGTCATATCAGTCCAACCAGACATATCCCGCGAGTCGCCCCGTGGTGCGATCGCGGCGGTACGAGAAGTGGTCGCCCGACTCGCGGGTGCAGACCTCGCTGGCCCGCCGGTCCCGGATCCCCGACCGCTCCAGCTGGGCGTGGACTCCGGCGGTGACGTCGACGGCCGGGGTGCCCCAGCTCGTCTCCGCGAAGGCCGCCGGCTCGACCGCCGCGACCTCCGCCCGCATCTCGGCGGGCACCTCGTAGCAGCGCCCACAGACCGCGGGGCCGGTACGAGCGGCGATACGGGCGGGGTCGGCACCCAAGTCGATCATGGCCCGCACGGCGGCCGGTACGACCCCGGCGACCAACCCCGGCCGCCCCGCGTGGGCGGCGGCCACGATCCCCGCGACGGGGTCGGCGAGGAGGACCGGGGTGCAGTCGGCGGTGAGGACGGCGAGGGCGAGTCCGCGCCGGGCGGTGACGATCGCGTCGACGGCCGGGATCCGGTCCGTCTCCCACGGCCGGTCGACCACCGCGACGTCCGCGCCGTGGACCTGGTTCATCCAGACCACGAGCGCCGGGTCGAGCCCCAGCTCCTCCGCCACCCGCGCCCGGTTGGTGCGTACCGCCTCGGGATCGTCGCCCACCGCGCCGCCGAGGTTGAGCTCCTCGTACGGAACGGCGCTCACCCCGCCCCACCTGTCGGTGAAGGCGAAGTCAGCGCCGCTCACGGGTTCGAGCTTCTCTATCACTTCAGGAAGTCCGGCACATCCAGCTCTTCGGCCTGGGTGTCCGGGTACGGGCGGGCCGGCGGGACCGCCGGCGGGGTGACCGGCGGCAGCGGGGACTCGTTGACCGCCGGAGCAGGCTCGGCCGGGGCGGCCGGCTCGTCCCGGGGGGCGACGGTGCCGAGGCCGCCGAGCGGGCGCTCGGTGGCGCGCGGTGCCGGGGCCGGCTCCTCGCGCTTGGCCGAGGCGGAGCTGAGGATGTTGTCCCGGCGGGCCGGCGGCTGGCCGCCGTCGAAGCCGGCCGCGATGACCGTGACCCGCACCTCGTCGCCCAGCGCGTCGTCGATGACGGCGCCGAAGATGATGTTGGCCTCGGGGTGCGCGGCCTCGCTCACCAGCTGCGCGGCCTCGTTGATCTCGAAGAGACCGAGGTCGGAGCCGCCGGAGATGGAGAGCAGGACGCCCCGGGCGCCGTCGATGGACGCCTCCAGGAGTGGCGAGGAGATCGCCATCTCGGCCGCCGCCACCGCGCGGTCGTCGCCGCGGGCGGAGCCGATGCCCATGAGGGCCGAACCGGCCTCGGACATGACCGACTTGACGTCGGCGAAGTCGAGGTTGATCAGACCGGGGGTGGTGATGAGGTCGGTGATGCCCTGCACACCGCTCAGCAGCACCTGGTCGGCCGACTTGAAGGCGTCGAGCACGGAGACCTGGCGGTCCGAGATCGAGAGCAGCCGGTCGTTCGGGATGACGATGAGGGTGTCGACCTCTTCGCGGAGCTCGGCGATGCCGTCCTCCGCCTGGTTGGCCCGACGGCGTCCCTCGAAGGTGAACGGCCGGGTGACCACACCGATCGTCAGGGCGCCGAGCGAGCGCGCGATGTTGGCCACGACGGGTGCGCCGCCGGTGCCGGTGCCGCCGCCTTCGCCGGCGGTGACAAAGACCATGTCGGCCCCCTTGAGGACCTCCTCGATCTCCTCACGGTGGTCCTCTGCCGCCTTGCGACCGACGGCCGGGTTCGCCCCGGCCCCGAGGCCGCGGGTGAGTTCACGACCGACGTCGAGCTTGACGTCGGCGTCGCTCATCAACAGCGCTTGCGCGTCGGTGTTGATCGCGATGAACTCGACGCCCTTGAGACCGACCTCGATCATTCGGTTGATGGCATTGACACCACCGCCGCCGACACCGATGACCTTGATGACTGCGAGGTAGTTCTGCGGTGCTGCCACGTCGAAGGCCTCTCGCCTCGAGTTACGTGTCGCCGCTTCGCGGTGGTAGTCGCGCTGCGACGACGGATGCCGATTGGGACGGTCCGAAACGCCGACCCAAACCCTAACGTTGAAGTTTAGGGTTACCAGTGTCTCTGTTCGCTGGACTCTTCCGAACAGGACACTAAGTCGACAAGTGGCGCACGTTCAACGAACACGCCGAACCTCCCGTTTTTCTTTTCACCCTATGTGATCACCCGTAGCGCTGGCCAACCAGGGTGCTGGCCAGCACTGATGAGCGTCAACTCTTCGACGCGGCGGGCGCCGTGGGGGCGCTTACATCGAAGTGCCCCGCTTTGGGCGTTGCTTTCATCAGCGCCGTGAGTACGCGCGCCTTGACGGCACCGTCCTCGCCACTGCCCCAGAGGACCGTGCGGCCGCCGCTGAGCTCCAGAGTGATGGAGTCGTACGAGACGACCTTGACGACACGAGTGTCCCGGGCGATCTTTTCCGGGAGTTCGCCCGTCACGCCCACTGCTTCGCTCAGAAGCCGGTCCGCGTCGAAGCGGCGCAGGCTCGCCGAGGAGGCGATGTCGAGGACGAGCCTCGGCACGCCTGGGGGTGCTTTGTCCACGGTGGCGAAACGGGTTCCGGTGGAGTCCACTTCCGTGAACTTTCCGCCCTTTTCCACCAGCAGAACCGGCTGCCGTTCCGTCACTTTCAGACCGATTCCGTGCGGCCAGGACCGGACGACCTCCACCGTGTCGATGCGGGGCAGTTTCCGGAGAAGTCGCGCCTCGATCGCGTCCGTGTCGACGGAAACGAGCGGGGATCCGATCGGTACGGCGGCGGCCGTTTCCACCTCATGAGGAGTCAGTACCTGCGTGCCGGAGGTGTCCACCCGCTCCACGCGCAGCCAGGACGAGCCGTAGAGCGCCCAGATTCCACCGGCCGTGATCACGAGAACGGCCAGGGCGATCAGCAGGAGGCGCGGCCCGGGCACCCGGAAGCCACTGCTCCGGGTGCCCGTACGGGACGGCCGTTCCGACGACCCCTTCGGCGTTCTCGTGCCGCTCTTCTCGGCGGTCGTCGGTCCAGCCACCTGGCGTCCCCTTCGTCGTTCCGGCTCGGCTCGCCGCCGGGGCGCTCGCCCTTCCGCTTACGCCCCGCGCGCTACGCCTGGCGGCGTGCGGCGATCGCCTCGTACACCATGCCGACGAGCAGGTCGTCGGCGTCCCGGCGGCCGAACTCGGCCGCGGCGCGGGACATCTCGTACAGCCGGTGCGGATCGGCGAGTACGGGCAGTACGTTGCCCTGCACCCACTGCGGCGACAGTTCCGCATCGTCGACGAGGAGACCGCCGCCCGCCTTGACCACCGGCTGGGCGTTGAGCCGCTGTTCGCCGTTGCCGATCGGCAGCGGGACGTAGGCGGCGGGCAGCCCGACGGCGGAGAGTTCGGCGACGGTCATCGCGCCCGCGCGGCAGAGCATCATGTCGGCGGCGGCGTACGCGAGATCCATCCGGTCCACGTACGGTACCGGGACGTACGGCGGCATCCCGGGCATGTTGTCGACGCGCGGCACCTCGTTCTTCGGGCCGACCGCATGCAGGATCTGGATGCCGGAGCGCTGGAGCACCGGTGCGATCTGCTGGATGACCTCGTTGAGCCGGCGCGCGCCCTGCGAGCCGCCGGAGACCAGCAGCGTCGGCAGGTTGGGGTCGAGGCCGAAGGCGGCGCGCGCCTCGGGCCGGACCCGGGCCCGGTCGAGGGTGGCGATGGTGTGCCGCAGCGGGATGCCGATGTAACGGGCGTTGCGGAGCTTGGAGTCCGGGGTGGCGACGGCGACCCCGGCCGCGTACCGCGAGCCGATCTTGTTGGCCAGGCCGGGCCTGGCGTTGGCCTCGTGGACCACGATCGGCACCCCGAGCCGTTTGGCCGCCAGATAGCCGGGCAGCGCCACGTAGCCACCGAAGCCGACGACACAGTCGGCCTTGGTGCGCTCCAGGATCTGCTCGGCCGCCTTGATGGTGCCGCGCAGCCGCCCGGGGACGGTGATCAGCTCAGGGGTGGGCTTGCGCGGCAGCGGCACGGCGGGGATGAGGGCCAGCTCGTAGCCCCGCTCGGGCACGAGCCGGGTCTCCAGACCCTTCTCCGTGCCGAGCGCCGTGATTCCCACGCTCGGGTCCTGCCTGCGCAGGGCGTCCGCGAGGGCGAGCGCGGGCTCGATGTGGCCGGCGGTCCCCCCACCGGCGAGTACGACATGCACCGAAATTCACCGCTCTCCGGACGGACGCTTCTTGACGCGCCGTCGCATCGACTTCCATCTCACCCCGGCCCGCCTACCCCAGCCGGGGCGCCGCATGGCCAGGGCCGCTTTCGCGGCGGGTTCCTGTCGCGCGAAGGCGATGAGGAGCCCGACGGCGAACATGGTCGGCAGCAGGGCCGACCCCCCGTAGGAGAACAGCGGGAGCGGGACTCCGGCGATCGGCAGCAGACCGAGCACCGCACCGATGTTGATCACGGCCTGCGCCGTGATCCAGGTGGTCACGCCTCCCGCGGCGTACCTCACGAAGGGGTCCTCCGTGCGTCCGGCCACGCGGATACCCGCATAGCCTAGAGCCGCGAACAGGGCGAGTACCGACAGCGTCCCCGCCAGACCCAGTTCCTCCCCGGTGACGGCGAAGATGAAGTCGGTGTGCGCTTCGGGTAGTTGGCCCCATTTTTCCACACTGGCACCCAGTCCGGATCCGAACCATCCGCCCGAGGCCAGAGCATAGATGCCGTGCGCGGCCTGGAGGCAGGGCGCGCCCTCTCCCCCGGGGTCGGTGGCACCGATGCAGGCGAATCGCTTCATCCGGTTGGCGCTGGTCTTGATCAGCAGGAAGCCGATCGCCCCGGCCACGGCGAGCACCCCGACGAAGAGCCGGGTGGGCGCGCCGGCCGTCCACAGCAGCCCGAAGAGGATCGCGGTGAGCACGATGGCCGTACCCATGTCCCCGCCGAGCATGATCAGCCCGAGCAGCAGGAACGCGCCGGGGACCAGGGGCACGAGCATGTGCTTCCACTGCGTGAGCAGTTTCATGTCCTGTTTGCGGGCGAGCAGATCGGCGCCCCACAGGATGAGCGCAAGTTTGCCGAACTCACTGGGCTGCAGCATGAAGGGGCCGCCCAGTGAGATCCAGTTCTGGTTGCCGCCGACCGCGCGCCCTATCCCCGGGATCTGGACGAGCACCATCAGGAAGACGGCGCCGACCAGGATCGGGTACGCGAGCGCCCGGTGCAGCTTCACGGGCATCCGGGAGGCCACCAGGAGGAGCGCCGTGCCGAGGACCGCGGCGAAGAACTGTTTGCGGAAGAAGTACGAGGGCACGAGGTCGTACCGCAGCGCCGTGATCATCGAGGCGGAGTAGACCATCACCAGGCCGAGGGTGGTGATGAGCAGCGCGGCACCGAGGATCACGTAGTACGCGGTCAGCGGGCGGTCCCAGGCACGGCGGGCCTGCTCGTACATCCGCCGTACGCCGCCGCGCGAGGCGCGCGGGGGCGTGGGGGCCCGGCCCCCGCCGCGTACGGCGGACGGCCGGCGAGTCCCGGCGGTTCTGCTCGGCATGGTCGCTGTCCCCTCCAGTCGTGCCCGGCGCTGCCGGACCTTCTCGCTGGTCAGGTCAGACGCGCCCGGTGGCGGCAAGGGTGCGGACCGCGTCCGCGAACGCCTCGCCCCGCTTGTTGTAGTTGGCGAACATGTCCATCGAGGCGCAGGCCGGGGCCAGCAGGACCGTGTCGCCCGGCCGGGCGAGCCGGGCCGCCTCCTGGACCGCCGCGGACATCGCCCCAGTGTCGGTCCGGTCGAGGTCCACCACCGGTACCTCGGGGGCGTGTCGCGCCAGGGCTTCGCGGATCAGGGCGCGGTCGGCGCCGATCAGCACGACCCCGCGCAGCCGCTCCGCGGACTTCGCGACGAGCTCGTCGAAGGTCGCGCCCTTGGCGAGGCCGCCGGCGATCCAGACGATCGGGTCGTAGGCCGCCAACGAGGCTTCCGCGGCGTGGGTGTTGGTCGCCTTGGAGTCGTCGACGTAGACGACGCCCTGGACGTCCTCGACCAGCTCGATGCGGTGCGGGTCGGGCCGGAAGGCCCGCAGTCCGTCCCGTACGGCCTTCGGCTCGACACCGAAGGCGCGGGCCAGGGCCGCCGCGGCGAGCGCGTTGGCGACGTTGTGCGGGGCCGGCGGGTTGACGTCCGCGACCTCGGCCAGCTCCTGGGCCTGCTTCTGGCGGTTCTCGACGAAGGCCCGGTCGACGAGGATGCCCTCGACGACACCGAGCTGGGACGGACCCGGGGTGCCGAGGGTGAAGCCGATCGCGCGGCAGCCCTCCTCGACGTCGGCCTCGCGGACCAGGTCCTCGGTGGCCTTGTCGGCGACGTTGTAGACGCAGGCGACGGTGTTGCCCTCGTAGATCCGGCCCTTGTCGGCGGCGTACGCCTCCATGGAGCCGTGCCAGTCGAGGTGGTCGGGCGCCAGATTGAGCACGGCGGCCGAGTGGGCGCGCACGCTCGGCGCCCAGTGCAGCTGGTAGCTGGAGAGTTCGACGGCGAGCACGTCGTAGGTCTCCTCGCCGAGGACGGCGTCGAGGAGGGAGACGCCGATGTTCCCGACGGCCGCGGTCCGCAGGCCCGCGGCCTCCAGGATGGAGGCGAGCATCCGTACGGTCGTGGTCTTGCCGTTGGTGCCGGTCACGGCGAGCCAGGGGGCGGCGTCGGGGCCGCGCAGCCGCCAGGCGAGCTCGACATCGCCCCAGATCTCCACGCCCGCCTCGGCGGCGGCCGTGAACAGCGGCTTGTCGGGCCGCCAGCCGGGGGTGGTGACGATCAGCTCGGTGCCCTCGGGCAGGGTCGCCCCGTCGCCGAGGCGGACGGTGATGCCCTCGGCCCGCAGCTCCTCGGCCTGTGCCCGGGAGCGCTCGTCGTCGCCGTCGTTGACGACGGACACGAGCGCGCCGAGGCCGTGCAGGACGCGGGCGGCCGGGATTCCGGAGACTCCGAGGCCCGCGACGGTGACCCTCTTGCCGTTCCAGCTCACTTTTCGGATGCCCATCCCGCGTAGAAGAGGCCCAGGCCCACGATCACGCACATGCCCTGGATGATCCAGAACCGGACGACGACCAGGACTTCGGACCACCCCTTGAGTTCGAAGTGGTGCTGGAGCGGGGCCATCCGGAAGACGCGCTTGCCGGTCATCTTGAACGAGCCGACCTGGATGACCACCGACATGGTGATCAGCACGAACAGGCCGCCGAGCAGGGCGAGCAGCAGCTCGGTACGGGAGCAGATGGCGAGGCCGGCGAGGGCGCCGCCGAGCGCCAGCGAGCCGGTGTCGCCCATGAAGATCTTGGCCGGCGAGGTGTTCCACCAGAGGAAGCCGAAGCAGGCGCCCATGAGGGCGGAGGCGACGACCGCGAGGTCGAGCGGGTCGCGGACCTCGAAGCAGGCGTTGGGGTTGGTCAGGGTCACCGCGTTGGCGCAGGACTCCTGGAACTGCCACAGGCCGATGAAGGTGTACGCGCCGAAGACCATCACCGACGCGCCGGTGGCCAGACCGTCCAGACCGTCCGTCAGGTTCACGCCGTTGGACATGGCCAGGATCATGAAGAGCGCCCAGACCACGAACAGCACCGGCCCGATGGCCCAGCCGAAGTCGGTGATGAAGGAGAGCTTCGTGGAGGCCGGGGTGAGTCCGCGCAGGTCGGCGAACTGGAGCGAGAGCACGGCGAAGGCGATGCCGACGATCAGCTGACCGGCCATCTTCGCCTTGGCCCGCAGACCGAGCGAACGCTGCTTGACGATCTTGATGTAGTCGTCGAGGAAGCCGACGAGCCCCATGCCGGCCATCAGGAAGAGGACGAGGACGCCCGAGTACGTCGGGTCCTCACCGGTGATGACCTTGGCGAGGGCGTACGCGATGAGCGTGGCCAGGATGAAGGAGATACCGCCCATGGTGGGCGTGCCCTTCTTGCCGGCGTGGCCGCGCGGGCCGTCGTCCCTGATGAACTGTCCGTACCCCTTGCGGGCAAGGAGCTTGATGAGCAGCGGAGTGCCGATCAGGGTCAGGAAGAGCCCGATGGCCCCCGCGAAGAGGATCTGCCTCATCGGCCGGCAACCTCGCTCCCGGAGTCGAGCAGTGCCAGGGCGACCTGCTCCAGACCGACCGACCTGGAAGCCTTCACAAGGACGACGTCCCCCGGGCGCAGCTCACTGCGCAACAGGTCGACCGCCGCCTGCGCGTCGGACACGTGCACCGACTCCTCACCCCACGAACCCTCGTTATATGCGCCCAGTTGCAACCAGGACGCTTCCCTGTCCCCGACCGCCACGAGCTTGCTGACGTTGAGTCGGACGGCGAGCCGCCCGACCGCGTCGTGCTCGGCGAGCGATGCGTCACCGAGCTCGGCCATCTTGCCGAGCACCGCCCACGTGCGGCCCCCCTGGGCCTGTGCGGCCCGGCCCATGGCCGCGAGCGCGCGCAGCGCGGCTCGCATGGACTCGGGGTTCGCGTTGTAGGCGTCGTTGACGATCGTCACGCCGTCCGGACGCTCGGTGACCTCCATGCGCCAGCGCGACAGGGTGCCTGCCTCGGAGAGCGCGGTGGCGATCTCCTCGACGGCCATGCCCAGCTCATGGGCGACGGCGGCCGCGGCGAGCGCGTTCGACACGTGGTGCTCACCGTACAGGCGCAAGGTCACGTCACTGCACCCGGTGGGTGTGTGAAGACTGAAAGAGGGCTGTCCGTTCTCTGTGAGCCGGACATTCTCGGCACGTACGTCGGATTCGCGTGCCTCTCCGAACAGGATCACGCGCGCGTGGGTGCGCGCGGCCATGGCCCGGACGAGCGGGTCGTCGGCGTTGAGGACCGCCACGCCGCCCTTGTCGGCCGGCGGGAGCGCCTCGACGAGTTCGCCCTTCGCCTGGGCGATCTGCTCGCGGCCGCCGAACTCGCCGATGTGGGCGGTGCCCACGTTCAGGACGAGTCCGATGCGCGGCGGGGTCAGTCCGGTGAGGTAGCGGATATGACCGATGCCGCGCGCACCCATCTCGAGGACCAGGTGCTGGGTCTCGTCGCTCGCGCGCAGCGCCGTCAGCGGCAGCCCGATCTCGTTGTTGAGGGAGCCGGGCGTCCAGACGGTGGGCGCGTGGCGCTGCAGGACCTGGGCGATCAGGTCCTTGGTGGAGGTCTTGCCGGCGGAGCCGGTGAGCGCGACGACATCGGTGCCGAGGCGTTCGACGACGGCACGGGCGAGGGCGCCGAGCGCCGCCTGGACGTCGTCCACGACGATGGCGGGCATGCCGACGGGGCGGGCGGCCAACACGGCCACCGCGCCCGCTTCGACGGCACGGGTCGCGTAGTCGTGGCCGTCGACCTGTTCACCGGCGAAGGCGGCGAACAGGCTGCCGGGCTTCACCTCACGGGAGTCGATGACGACGGGACCGGTGACCTGGACGGCCGGATCCGGTATGTCGTACGACTGCCCGCCGACGATTTCGGCGATCTCGGCGAGGGAGAGGGCGATCACTGCTTCATCCCTGACTGTTCTTGTGGCTGGCTACGTCCGGCTGATGGGCGCGATGCGCCATGAGCGCTTCGCGCAGGACCAGGCGGTCGTCGAAGGGACGGACCACGCCGGCGATGTCCTGGCCCTGCTCGTGGCCCTTGCCGGCGACGAGCACGGTGTCGCCGGGCTGTGCGCGGGCCACGGCCGCGGCGATCGCGGCGGCCCGGTCGGCGTCGACCAGGACGTCGCCGCGCTCGTGGGCGGGCACCTCGGCGGCGCCCGCGAGCATCGCGGCGAGGATCGCGAGGGGGTCCTCGGAGCGGGGGTTGTCGGAGGTCAGTACGGCGGTGTCGGCGAGACGCGCCGCCGCGGCGCCCATGGGGCCGCGCTTGGTGGTGTCCCGGTCGCCTCCGCAGCCGAGGACGACGTGCAGCTTGCCCTCGGTGACCTTGCGCAGCGAGCGCAGGACCGATTCGACGGCGTCCGTCTTGTGGGCGTAGTCGACGACCGCGAGGTACGGCTGGCCGGCGTCGACGCGCTCCAGGCGGCCGGGGACACCGGGGACGGCGGCGACGCCGTCGGCGGCGGTCTGGGGGTCGATCCCGGCGACGGCGAGGGTGACGATCGCGGCGAGCGTGTTGGCGACGTTGAACGGGCCGGGCAGCGGCGCGGTGGCGGCGATCCGCTCGCCCTGGGGGCCGATGACGGTGAAGGTCGAGCCGACCGCGCCCAGCGCGACGTCCTCGGCGCGCCAGTCGGCGTCCGGGTCGCCCTCGGCGGAGAAGGTGACGACCGGGACGGACGCCTCCTTCGCGAGCCTGCGGCCGTAGGTGTCGTCGAGGTTCACGACGCCCCGCTTGCTGCGCTCGGGCGTGAACAGTCGCGCCTTCGCCCCGAAGTAGTCCTCCATGTCGGAGTGGAACTCCATGTGCTCGGGGCTGAGGTTGTTGAAGACGGCGACGTCGAAGACGCAGCCGTCGACCCGGCCGAGCACGAGGGCGTGGCTGGAGACCTCCATGGCGACCGCCTCGACGCCGCGCTCGCGCATGACCGCGAACAGCGCCTGGAGGTCGGTGGCCTCCGGGGTCGTACGTTCCGACTTGATGCGCTCGTCGCCGATCCGCATCTCGACCGTGCCGATGAGGCCGGTCTTCCGATCGGCGGCGCGCAGCCCTCCCTCGACCAGGTAGGCCGTGGTGGTCTTGCCGGAGGTGCCGGTGATGCCGATCTGGAGCAGGTCCGTGCCCGGCCGGCCGTAGATCTCGGCGGCGAGCTCGCCCATCCGTCCGCGCGGGTTCGCGACGACCAGGACCGGCAGGCCGGTCGCGGCGGCGCGGTCGGCGCCGGACGGGTCGGTGAGGATCGCGGCGGCGCCCAGTCCGGCGGCCTGGTCGGCGAAGTCGGCGCCGTGCAGCCGGGCGCCCGGCAGTGCGGCGTAGACGTCCCCGGGGCGTACCGCCCGCGAGTCGTGGGTGATGCCCGTGACGTCCGTGTCGGCGGGCGTCTCGACACCGAGCCGGGCGGCCAGGTCGCCCAGGGGTGTCGGGCGGGCCTGCTCCGGGCGGGGCGGGGTGGTTCGGTACTGATCAGCGTGTGGCACGGCGGTGAGCGTACCGGGCCCACCCGCCGGGGGGCCAAAAGAGGCCCGGGCCTCGCCGGAGTTCGATTTCCGGTTCCCGGAATCCGGGGTGATCGTGGTCACTGGTGCTCCCGGGGGTTCACTCGCTGTCCTTGAAGATGACCGGCAGACGGGCGGGCTCGCTGCCCGTCGGAGCCACGTGGAGGGTCTTGAGGGCGAACTCCATGACCTTCTTGTAGATCGGGCCGCAGATCTGGCCGCCGAAGTAGTTGCCCTTGGTGGGGTTCTGGATGGCGCAGTAGACCGTGATCTGCGGGTTGTCGGCGGGGGCGAAGCCGGCGAAGGAGGCGGTGTACCCCTTGTAGCGGCCGAGTTCGGGGTCGACGCGGTTGGCGGTTCCGGTCTTGCCCGCGACCCGATAGCCGGGAATGCGGGCCTTGGTGCCGGTGCCCTCCTCGTCGCCGACCACGGACTCCAGCATCTGGGCGAGGGTCTTGGCGGTCTTCTCGCTCACGACCCGGGTCTGCTCCGGCGCGGGCGCCGGGGTGAACCGGCCGTCGGGCCCCTTGGTGCCGCGGACGAGCGTCGGCTCGATCCGTACGCCTCCGTTGGCGATGGTCGAGTAGACCGAGGCGGCCTGCATGGCGTTGATCGACAGGCCCTGGCCGAACGGGATCGTGTACTGCTGCGAGGTCGACCAGTTCCCCGGCTTGGCGAGGATGCCCGGGGTCTCGCCGGGGTAGCCGAGCCCGGTGGGGCTGCCGATGCCGAACTTGCGCAGGTACGAGTGGAGGACCCGATTGGACTCGGCCTGGGTCTTCCCGAGCTGGCCGGTGGCGAGGATCGTGCCGATGTTGCTGGACTTGGCGAGGACGCCGTTGAGCGTCAGGTACCAGGTGGGGTGGTCGATGTCGTCCTTGAAGAGCCGGTCCCCGCGGTGCAGCCGGTTGGGGACGACGACATGGGTGCCGGGGGTCGCGACGCCCTCTTCCAGGACGGCGGCCATGGACATGACCTTGCTGGTGGAGCCGGGTTCGTAGGCGTCCTGGAGGGCGGCGTTGCCCATCGCGGCGGAGTTGGCCGCGGACAGGTCGTTGGGGTCGAAGCCGGGGGCGTTGGCCATGGCCAGGACCTCGCCGGTCTTCGTGTTCTGCACTATGACGTAGCCGCGGTCGGCCTTGGACTTCTTCACCTGCTCGGTGATGGCCTGCTGGGCGGCCCACTGGATGTCCCGGTCGATGGTCAGCTCGATGTCGGAGCCGGGGACGGCCGGGGTGCCCCGGGAGCCGGCGGTCGGCACCTGGCGTCCCCCGGACTCGGCGAACCTGATCTTGCCGTCCTCGCCCGCGAGCTCCTTGTCGAGCATCGACTCCAGGCCGCCGGCGCCGCGGCCCTCGGCGTTGACGTACCCCAGTATCCCGGCGGCGAGCTCCCCGTTGGGGTACACGCGCTTGGTGCTGGGCTCGCTCACGATGCCGCCGAGGAGATTGACGCCGTTCCCGCCCTCGGAGCGCGCGGACTTCTTCGCGTAGACCTTCTTGAGGTCCTTGATCTGGTTCCAGACCTGCGGGGTCTGCTTGCGGGCGAGCAGCGTGTAGCGGGACTTGGGGGTGCGGAGCTTCTTGGCGAGGTCCGCGGGCTGCTTGCCCAGGAGCGGCGCGAGGAGCGCGGCGGCCTGCTCGGGGGCGTCCTGGACCTTGCTCTCCTCGGGGGTGAAGAGCAGGGGGTCGGCGATGATGTCGTACGCGTCGACGCTGGCGGCCAGGGCGATGCCGGAGCGGTCGGTGATCTCGCCGCGGTCCGCGGAGAGCGTGTACTCCTGGTAGCGGTGCGCCTCGGCCTTGGCCGCCAGCGCGCTGGCGTCGACGGCCTGCACCTGGAGCAGACGGACGACGAAGGCCAGCATCACGAGGGTCAGTCCGAGGGATACCAGCCGCAGCCGGGGCTTGGGGCTGCCGAGCCGGATGGTGCGCGGCCTCGCCTGCGGCCTCGGGGCCGGCCTGCGCGCGGGGCCCGAACGGGCGCCGGGGCGCGGGGCGGGCCGGGCCTGCCTGCCCTCGGGGGGCCGGGGGCGTGCGGTCCGGGCGGGGCCGGGCACCCGGCGGCGCGGGGGCTCCTTGGGGGGCACTGCGGTCACCTGCCGGAGTTCGTCGGGGCGGGCGGGGTCGTCTGCGGGGTCGCGGTCTTCCCGGGGGTCGCGGGCGGCGGTCCGGTCGGGGCGCCCGTCGTGGCCGGGGGCGTGGTCCGTGGCGGGGCCGGGGTGCGCGTCGGCTTGGGCGCGGCCGCCTTGGAGGGCTCGCCGAGGACCTTGCCGTCCGGGGCGAGGAAGGCGGGGCTGCCGCCGGGGACCATGCCGAGCTCACGGGCCCGGCGCTCCAGCGCGTCGGGAGCGGAGCGGTCGTCCACGTCCCGCTGGAGGGCCTGCTCCTCGTCGGTGAGCTCCGTGGTCCGGTTCTTGAGGTCGCGCAGCTTGAACGAGCCCTGGTTGAGGGCGGAGTTCAGCAGCAGGAGGGTGATGAGCCCGCCGCCGAGCAGGACCACGACGAGCAGGACGAAGGGGGTACGGGCGGCGGTACTGGGCCCCGAGGGCATGAGCCGCCCGAGCCGCGCCGCCCGCCCTTTGAGCGGCCCCTTCGTCGTCATGCCCCTCCTCCCTCGCTCTCCCCCGGAGCTACCGCCCGGGCGGTACCCCCATCTCCGCCCGCGAGGCGCGGAGGCGCGGGCATCGTCGTCGTCTGCGGCCCGGTGGCCTCGCGTGCGTCGCTCACTGGAGCACGTCCTCCCGGATGCGCTGCGCTCCTCGGAGCCGGGCAGGGGCCGCGCGGCGGTTCTCGGCGATCTCCTCCTCCGTGGGGAGTTCGGCGCCGCGGGTGAGCAGTTTCAGGCGGGGCTGGTACTGCTCGGGGACGACCGGCAGGCCGGGCGGGGCGGTGTTCGCCGCGCCGGCCGCGAAGACCTGCTTGACCAGCCGGTCCTCCAGGGAGTGGTACGACAGGACCGCGATCCGGCCGCCCACCGCGATCGCCTTCACCGCGGCCGGGATCGCCCGCTCCAGGACGGTCAGCTCGCCGTTGACCTCGATGCGCAGGGCCTGGAAGGTGCGCTTGGCGGGGTTGCCGCCGGTGCGCTTGGCCGCCTGCGGCAGGGAGTCGCGGATCAGCTCGACCAGGCGGGCGCTGTTGGTGAACGGCTCCTTCTCGCGCTCGCGCACGATCGCGGAGACGATCCTCTTGGCCTGCTTCTCCTCGCCGTACGCACGAAGGATGCGGACCAGCTCGCCGGCCGGGTAGGTGTTGAGGACCTCCGCCGCGCTGACCCCGGTCGTCTGGTCCATGCGCATGTCGAGCGGGGCGTCCTGCGCGTAGGCGAAGCCCCGGTCGGCCTCGTCGAGCTGCATGGAGGAGACGCCCAGGTCGAAGAGGATGCCGTCGACCTTCGGGATGCCGAGCCGGTCGAGGACCTCGGGCAGCTCGTCGTAGACCGCGTGGACGAGCGTGGCGCGCTCACCGTAGGGGGCGAGCCGCTCCCCGGAGAGGCGCAGCGCCTCCTTGTCCCGGTCGAGGGCGACGAGCCGCGCCTCGGGGAAGCGGCGGAGGAGCGCCTCGCTGTGACCACCGAGGCCGAGGGTGCAGTCGACGACCACCGCACCGGGGCGCTCCAGGGCCGGGGCCAACATGTCCAGGCACCGCTGGAGCATCACCGGGACGTGTCGGTCGTTGCTCAATTGCGCCCTCTCAGAATTCGGCTCAGATTCGGCGCGGCCGCTACGCATCCGCCGCACTCGCGGGGGAGAAACTGCGGAAATCGCTCATTGTCTCCGTGAACTTCGCGTCACTTTAGTCCACTGGACCCAGCGGTCAATCAACCGGCTGGCGCGTCGCGCGGGCCGTCGAGAGGAGTCGGGCATTCCCGACAGCTCACTCGAATGGGCCCGCTCTTCTCATGCCTGTGGGTTAGCTCACAACAAGGCTCATTGACGTTCTTTGTCCGCTCTCACGACGGGCCGCGACGTCCTGTGACCACTACCGTCATAGACATGTCGACCTCAGCGCACCCCTCCGCAGACGCCGCCGACGTGATACGTACCGGTGGGACCGTCACCGACCGACTCGTCGAGGCCAATGAGCGATACGCGTCCCGCTTCACCGATCCCGGCATGGACGCCAAGCCCGTCCTGCAGGTGGCCGTGGTGGCCTGCATGGACGCCCGTCTCGACCTGCATGCCGCGCTCGGCCTGGAGCTCGGCGACTGCCACACCATCCGCAACGCGGGCGGCGTGGTCACCGACGACGTGATCCGCTCGCTCACGATCAGCCAGCGCGCCCTGAAGACGCGCAGCGTGGTACTCATCCACCACACCGGCTGCGGCCTGGAATCGCTCACCGAGGACTTCCGGCACGAGCTGGAGATGGAGGTCGGCCAGCGGCCGGCCTGGGCGGTGGAGGCCTTCCGCGACGTCGAGCAGGACGTCCGGCAGTCGATGCAGCGCGTGCGGACCTCGCCGTTCCTGCTGCACACCGACGACGTCCGCGGTTTCGTCTTCGACGTGACCACGGGTCTGCTGCGCGAGATCGACCCCTCCTGATTCGCGGGGCACAACACGGCAAACCCCGGCATATCGCTCGCACTTGTCCACAGGCAAGTGACACAACCCCGCAGAGGCAACAAGAATGCTCGGGTGACACCCCCCGAACGAACCGCGGGGGCAGGTGTCGGTGTTTTCGTAGGGGCCGAGGAGGGCCGGGTGACGACCTATGACGATCGAGCGAGCCTCACAGATCTGACCACCACAGCGGAGCGTGTCCGCAGGTCGGTGGAGGGTGTGATCGAGGGCAAGCCTGAGGTCGTACGGCTTTCGCTGACCGTGCTGCTCGCCGAGGGGCATCTTCTGATCGAGGATGTCCCCGGCGTCGGCAAGACGATGCTGGCCAAGACGCTGGCGCGGTCCATCGACTGTTCGGTGCGCCGTATCCAGTTCACGCCCGACCTGCTGCCGTCGGACATCACCGGCGTGTCGATCTTCGACCAGCAGCGGCGGGACTTCGAGTTCAAGCCGGGCGCGATCTTCGCCCAGATCGTGATCGGCGACGAGATCAACCGCGCCTCGCCGAAGACCCAGTCCGCGCTCCTGGAGTCCATGGAGGAGCGACAGGTCACCGTCGACGGGCAGACGTACGAGCTGCCGAGCCCGTTCATGGTCGTGGCCACGCAGAACCCGGTGGAGATGGAGGGCACGTACCCGCTCCCCGAGGCACAGCGTGACCGCTTCATGGCGCGCGTCTCGATCGGCTACCCCAGCGCCGAGGCCGAGCTCCAGATGCTCGACATCCACGGGGCGGTCAACCCGCTCGACGACCTGCAGCCCGTCGCGCACGCCCACGACATCGTGAAGCTGATCGAGGCGGTGCGCGGCGTCCATGTCGCCGACGCGGTGCGCCGGTACGCCGTCGACATCGTCGCCGCGACCCGTAACCACGCGGATCTGCGGCTCGGCGCCTCGCCGCGTGCCACGCTCCACCTGCTGCGCGCCGCCAAGGCGTCCGCCGCGCTCAGCGGCCGCGAGTACGTCCTGCCGGACGACCTCCAGGCGCTGGCCGTGCCGGTCCTCGCCCACCGGCTGCTGCCGACGGCGCAGGCGCAGCTGAACCGGCGGACCGCCGAGCAGGTCGTGCTCGACATCCTGCAGCGCACGCCCGTCCCGGTCGCGGCGCCGCCCGCCGGCCCGCACTACGGCCAGCAGCCCGGCGTTCGGCAGCTGTGATGGCGACCGCTGCCGCGCCGGAGGGGCAGCGGGGTGACGACCGGGGCACCCCCGCGGGGGGCGACAAGGGCGGAGTGCGGGCCGCGCTCGGCGGGCTCACCACGCGCGGCCGGTCCTTCCTCGCCGCCGGGGTCGCCGCCGCGATCTGCGCCTTCGTCCTCGGCCAGGGCGATCTGCTGCGCGTCGGCCTGCTGCTCGCCGTGCTGCCGCTGATCTGCGTCGGCGTGCTCTACCGCACCCGGTACCGGGTCGCCGGCAGCCGCCGGCTCTCCCCGCACCGGGTGCCGGTCGGCTCCGAGGCCCGGGTCCATCTGCGGATGGACAACGTCTCCCGGCTGCCCACCGGGCTGCTGATGCTCCAGGACCACGTCCCGTACATGCTCGGGCCGCGGCCCCGGTTCGTGCTGGACCGGGTCGAGGCGGGCGGCAGGCGCGAGGTGTCGTACCGGGTCCGGTCCGATCTGCGCGGCTGCTTCCCGCTGGGGCCGCTCCAGCTGCGGCTGAACGACCCCTTCGGCATGTGCGAGCTGACCCGCTCCTTCAGCGCCTACGACACCCTCACGGTGGTCCCCCGCACCGAGTCGCTCCCGGCGGTGAAGCTGGCCGGCGAGGCGGCGGGGTACGGCGACGGCCGGCAGCGCTCACTGGCGCTGGCCGGCGACGACGACGTGATCCCGCGTACCTACCGCCACGGCGACGATCTGCGCCGGGTCCACTGGCGTTCCACCGCGCGCTACGGCGAGCTGATGGTCCGCCGTGAGGAGCAGCCGCAGCGGGCCCGCTGCACGGTCCTGCTCGACACGCGCCGGATCGCGTTCCAGGGCGCGGGCCCCGACTCGGCCTTCGAGTGGGCGGTCTCGGGCGCGGCCTCGGCGCTGGTGCACATGCTGGAGCGGGGCTATTCGGTACGGCTCCTCACCGACACGGGCACCGCGGTGCCCGGCGAGGGCGCCGAGGGCTTCGCCGGTGCGACGCAGGACTCGGCCGAGGCGGCCGGGCTGATGATGGACACCCTCGCCGTCGTCGACCACTCCGACGGGGCCGGACTCTCCCGCGCGTACGACGTCCTGCGCGGCGGGAACGAAGGGCTTCTGATCGCCTTCGTCGGCGACATCGACGAAGAGCAGGCGGCGGTGGCGGCCCGGATGCGGCAGCGCAGCGGTGCGGCCGTGGCCTTCGTCCTGGACAGCGGGGGATGGCTGACCGGCGGCGCGGTGACCGGTGCGGTCGACGAGCGGCTGCGGCAGTTGCGGGAGGCCGGCTGGACGGCGCTGGCCGTGCGCCCGGGCGCACGGCTCGCCGAGCTGTGGCAGCAGGCCGGCGGAGCGCGTGCGGAGACCGCCGCGGGTGACACGTACGGAGGTTGGTCATGAGCGGCCGCGGGCGGCTGACACTGGGCGCCTTCGCCGCCACGCTGATGGCGGCGGGCGCGCTTCTTCCGCTGGTGAAGCCGGCGACCTGGATCTTCACGGCCGCGATCCTGCTGGCGCTGCAGAGCGGGGTCGGCGCGCTGACCCGGCGGGTGCCGCTGGCCCGGCCGCTGACGATCGCGGCGCAGGCCCTGACGAGCCTGCTGGCGCTGACCCTCGTCTTCACCCGGGAGCAGGCGCTGCTCGGCTTCCTGCCGGGACCGGGGGCCCTCGGGGAGTTCGCCGCGCTGTTCCGCGCGGGCGCCGACGACGTGGGCACGTACGCGATCCCGGCCCCCGACACCGAGGGCATCCGGCTGATGGTGGTCGGCGGCGTGCTCGTGATCGGCCTCCTGGTGGACACGATCGCGGTGACCTTCCGCAGCGCGGCTCCGGCCGGTCTGCCCCTCCTCGCGCTGTACTCGGTGGCCGCGGGTCTCTCCGACGGCGGCGCGAGCTGGCTCTGGTTCGTGCTCGCCGCCACCGGCTATCTCCTGCTGCTCCTCGCGGAGAGCCGTGACCGGCTCTCGCAGTGGGGGCGGGTCTTCGGCGGCGCGCCGCGTCCCGGGAGCACCGGCGCGGCCGGGAGCGGGCAGGCGCTCGCCCCGGTGCGGACCGGCCGGCGGATCGGCGTGGTGGCCATGGGCATCGCGCTGGTCGTGCCGGCGGCGCTGCCCGCGCTCTCCGGCGGTCTCTTCGGCGGCTCGGGCGACGGGTCGGGTGAGGGCGGCAAGGGCGGCACGATCTCGGCCGTGAACCCGCTGGTCTCGCTGCAGGACAATCTGCGGCAGCCCGAGGACCGCGAGGTGCTGCGGTACCGGACCAACGCGACCGACACCAGCGGGATGTATCTGCGTCTGGTGGCGCTCGACCAGTTCGACGGCACCTCCTGGAAGTCCTCGGTCCGCCCGATCGGGGACGTCCCCGATCGGCTGCCGCGCCCCGACGGGCTCGGCGAGCAGGTCCGTACGACCGAGGTGACGGGCAACTTCGTGGCCTCGTCGTCGTACGAGCAGAAGTGGCTGCCGATGCCGTACCCGGCGGCCAAGGTCGAGATCGACGGCCGCTGGCGGTACGAGCCGGCCGGGCGGATGATCGTCGGCGACGACGAGCAGAACACGCGGGGCGCCCGCTACACGGTGACGAGCCTGGACGTGCGGCCGACGGCCGCGCAGCTGGCGGCGGCCCCGCCGGCGCCGCCCAAGCTCCTCGCCGAGTACACCCGGGTGCCCTCCTCGCTGCCCCTCGACGTGAAGTCGACGGCGCTCCAGGTCACCAGGGGCGCGCGAAACGACTACGAGCGGGCCGTGAAGCTCCAGGACTGGTTCGCGACGGACGGCGGCTTCCGCTACGACGTCGAGGTCGAGTCGGGCACGGGTGTCGAGGCGATCTCCCGCTTCCTCCGGCAGCGGGAGGGCTTCTGCGTCCACTTCTCGTTCTCGATGGCGGCGATGGCGCGCTCCCTGGGCATCCCGGCCCGGGTGGCGGTCGGCTTCATGCCGGGCACCGCGCAGTCCGACGGCACGATGTCGGTCGGCATCCGGGACGCCCACGCCTGGCCTGAGCTGTACTTCGAGGGCGCGGGCTGGATCCGGTTCGAGCCGACGCCGACGCGGGGTACGACGCCCGACTACACGCGGCAGCAGTCCCCGTCGGGGACGCCGACGCAGACGGCGCAGCCGGAGACCAGCGCCTCGGCGGTGCCGTCCGCGGCGCCGAGCACCTCGGAGAGCTGCCCGCCGGAGATGCGTCGCCTCGGCGAGTGCGGCCCCGACGCGGCGGCGGGCGGAGCGTCGTCCGACGGCGGTGGGGTGGATCCGCTGAAGGTGGCGCTGATCTGCCTGGGCGTGGCGGTGGTGCTTCTGTTGCCGCTGTCGCCCTGGCTGTGGCGTACGCGGGTACGGGCGCGGCGGCTCGGCTCCTCGGGCCGCATGCCCGAGGACGCGTTGGCGAGGACGCTGGCGGCGTGGCGGGAGATCCGCGACACGGCCTGGGACCACGGGGTCGCGCCGGACGACTCGCAGACGCCGCGGAAGACGGCGGCCCGGATCGTCCGTCTGGGCTCGCTGGAAGGCGAGCCGGCGAACGCGGTGCACCGGGTGGCTCGCGCGGTCGAACAGGTCCTGTACGCCCCGCAGCCGCGTCCGGCGACGGGTCTCGTGGAGGAGGTCGCCCTGGTCAGGTCGGGCTTCGCCGCGGTGTCACCCCGCAAGACGCGCCTGCGCGCACTGCTGGCACCGCGCTCGGCCGTCCGGGTGGTGTGGGCGGCGTCGTCGCGCTGGTCGAGGACGACGACGTCCTGGTCGACCAGCGTCCACGCCCTGACGACCCGCCTGACGACGGCCCTCCGCCGCGCCGAACGCTGACCCCTCGGCAGGGCTCCGCCCCACAGCGGG
>NZ_JBHWBS010000115.1:0-5053 GCF_042735655.1 Streptomyces sp. NPDC059567
CTGCAGTGCTGGACCGGCACCTGCACCACCTGCGGCCGACGCCTGCCCCGCAACAGAACCAGACTCAGAACCTAACGAAGCACTACTAGGGCGTGCCCGGCGGATCAGGGCCGGGTCCGCGACGCCTGGCTCAGGGGTGCATCCGAGCGCCCTTGAGGACCTTGTCCACCGCGTTGCGCGGGCCGTACACGGCCATCCCCACCAGATCCAGCGTGTCCCTGCCCACGGCCCGGACCGCCGCCCGGTTGTCCCGGTCGTTGCCCGTGCCGAAGAGGTCCGAGGTGAACACGGCCGTCGGCAGACCGCGGGACAGCGCACGGCCGTGTGCGGCGGAGAGCACCTCCTTCGTCCCCTCGAACACGAGCACCGGCTGACGGAACATCGGCAGGTACGCGGTGCCGTCGGCGTCCTCGTACGGCTCCCCGATCACCTCGGGCGCCGCCGTGCCGAGGCCGCTGACCAGGAAGGCCGTGACGTTCAGCCGCTGCCAGGGCTCCAGGTCTGCGCGGAGCAGCACGGCGATCTTCGTGTCGAAGCGCACCGGCGCGGTCCCGTCTCCCGCGTCGTTCCCGGCCACGGCCGGCGTTCCGTTCTCGTCGTTCGTTCTCATACGTCGAGACTGCGCGATGCCCGGGGCCGCCGTCTTGTACGTTCTTTGCATGACTGCCCGGCAGGAGATCTCCGCATGGCGCCCGTCGGTGCCGGGGGTCACGGAGGTCTTCCACGCGCGCTTCACCGAGCACACGTACCCGATGCACGTCCACGACGACTGGACTCTGCTCATCGTCGACGACGGCGCGGTCCGCTACGACCTGGACCGCCACGAGCGCGGCACCCCGAACGGAACCGTCAGCCTGCTTCCGCCGTACGTCCCGCACAACGGCTCACCCGCCACCGCCCACGGCTTCCGCAAGCGCGTGCTCTACCTCGACCTGACGCAACTGGACGAGGGCCTCATCGGGGCTGCCGTCGACCGACCGGACCTCGCCGACCCCGTGCTGCGCCGGCGGGTCGAGCAGCTGCACACCGCTCTCGCGCGGCCGGGCGACGAACTGGAGGCGGAGAGCCGCCTCGCGCTGATCGGCCGACGCCTGCGCACCCATCTGGGCCCGGCGCCGGCGGCCGACCTCGCGGAGGGACCCGACGGGACCGTGCGCGACCCCGGAATCGCCCAGGACTTCCGGGACCTCCTCGACACACGGCTGCGCGAAGGGACCACGCTCCAGGAGGCCGCGTCCGTCCTCCACGCCCATCCCGCACACCTCGTCCGTGCCTTCAGCGCCGCGTTCGGCATCCCGCCCCACCAGTACCTGATGTCCCGCCGCGTCGGCCTCGCCCGACGGCTGCTCCTCGACGGCCGGCCGCCCGGCGAGGTGGCCGGCGCCACCGGCTTCTACGACCAGTCCCACCTCACCCGGCACTTCAAGCGGGTCTGGGGCGTCACCCCGGGCCGGTACGCCCGCACCGGACGCGCGGACCGCGGCTGATCCGCGGGACGGTCCGGGGGCTCAGCCCTGCAGTGCCTGGGCGGCCGCGATGCCCAGGGCCACGACCAGCGTCACCACGACGAAGACGAAGAGCCGCTGGCGCAGCAGACGCGGATTCGCCGGGCGCCGCCCGGCCGAGGTGGTGCGCGCGCCGCCCGGCCGGGAGGGCGCGGGACGCCCGTTGGGCCGGGACTGCGAGGCCCGCGAAGAGCCGCCGCCCGTGCGGGGCGCGGACGGCCGCGAGGCCGGACCCTGGGCCCGGCCCTGCGTGGTGCGCTCGGTGTACCGCTCCGTCGGCCGGCTGTCGGCCGACTGCTCCGTACGCTCCCGCTGTACCGGCGGGCGGGCGGCGGGCAGTCCCTGAGCCTCGCGGGCCGCGATCTCCTTGAGCCGCATGGAGAGTTGCAGGGTGCTGGGACGCTCCTCGGGATCCTTCGCCAGACAGGCGCGGACGAGCGGGGCCAGCGCGTCCGGTACGCCGTTCAGCTGCGGCTCCTCGTGCACCACCCGGTAGAGCATGACCTCCGAACTGCCATGGCCGAAGGGCGAGTCCGCCATCGCCGCGTACGCGAGGGTGGCACCGAGCGAGAACACGTCCGTGGCCGGGGTGACGGCCGCGCCCCGCACCTGCTCGGGTGCGAGGAACCCGGGGGAGCCGACGGCCGTGCCCACGTGGGTGAGGGTGCTGGCGCCGGTGGCCCAGGCGATGCCGAAGTCGATGATCCGCGGCCCCTTGGGGGAGAGCAGGATGTTCGAGGGCTTCAGGTCCCGGTGGACGACCCCGGCCTCGTGGACGGCGACCAGGCCCTCCGAGAGCGCCGCCCCGATCGCGGCCACGTCGGCCGCGCGCAGGGGGCCCTCCTCCGCGACCCGGTCGTGCAGCGACGGGCCGGGAACGTACTGGGTGGCGAACCAGGGGCGGTCGGCCTCCAGGTCGGCGGCGACCAGCCGGGCGGTGCAGCCGCCCCGGATCCGCCGGGCCGCGGAGACCTCGCGGGCGAAGCGCGAACGGAACTCCTGGTCCTCGGCCAGATCGGGCCGGATCACCTTCAGCGCCACGCGCTGACCACGGCGGTCGGACCCCAGGTACACGACACCCATACCGCCGGCGCCGAGTCGCCGGTGGAGCCGGAACGACCCGACGATCCGCGGATCCTCGCGCCGGAGCCGCATCATCGCCATGTCCGTCCCCTCGTCCGTTCGACGTGGCACAGCTTACGTATTGCCGCCCCGGTGCGCTCATAGGCCGCGCCCTCGCGCGCGCATCGATTGTCAGTGCTGGGGAGGACACTTGAGGGGTGGTCAGGAGGGCGGCACCGCCGACCGTCCGAGCCGCGGGATTCTCCAACATCCAATCGCAGAAGGGGGATTCGGTCGATGAAGGGTGATCGTGTGGAGATAGTCGTGGACGCGGGGGACACGACACGGACGTACGAAGTAGTGGCAAGCCGGGCGGGCCGGAGGGTGGAGACGGCGGTACGGCGAGGGGTGGTGGAAGTGAGCGAAGTCACGCGGACCGGGGTGGTCGTGCGGACGGCCCGCTTCATGGCGAGCCGGGTCCTCGCACTGGTCGAGCAGCCGGTACCCCTCAGGGAAGACCCTCAGTCCTAGGGCGGGCTCTCCACCCAGGGGAGTACGCCGTGGGGGTACTCGTCATCCTCATGGAGGCCCGGAGATCGGTACGCGGGCATGACGTCCGGGCGGCATCGGATCCCTAGTGTTGAGGTCAAGCGGCGGGTGCAGCACTCGTCCCCCGAGGTCAGACACCCGCCGCTGCCAGACGAGACAGGAGAGGACCCATGGCGTACACGGCACCGCGGATCAGCACCCGACCTTCGGGCCGCCGCCACCCCCTGGTGGCGACCGCCATGGTCCTCCCTCTCGCGACCCTGCTGGTCGTCGTCTTCGGCGGCTGGGACGCAGTGGTCACACAGGCGTCGTCCGTGGGCGTGATGCTGGGGCGCTGAGCGGCGCCCCGGACCCGGGAGAGCGGCCCGGGTCGGGGACATCCGGCCAACAACCCCGTGGGGACGGGGGTGCGGCGGACGGCAGCGTGCGGCCGGTCAGCTGGGGAGCTGACCGGCCCTCGCGCTTTCCGGGACCCGGCAGGGTTCGGGGGAGGGGTGGGTGAGGGAGCGAGCCCCGCCGTGCGCGGCACAGCGCGTACGCTCCCCGCGTGGAGCACGCCCTACTCGAACAGCTCAGCGCCCTCGCGCGCGACGCCGCGCACCGCACCGACCCGGCCTGCGCATGCGCCCCGCACACCACGGGCGTTCTCGCCGACCGTGACGACGGCACCGTCGTCCGGCACGGCGCCGTCGTCGTCAAGGCCCACGCCCCCGGCATCGACCCCGGCATGCATGCCGCCCGGATCGCCGTCGCCGCACTCGACGCGCTCGACGGGGTCCTCCTCCCGCCCCATGGCCGGCCGACGGCCACGCCCGACGCCCGTCCCCTGACAGCCTGGCCCTACGGCACGCCCGTCGACCCCGCCGATCCCGACGCCGCCCCCTGGGAGGACGCGGCGCGGCTCCTCGCCAGGCTCCACCGAACCCCGCCGCCCCCCGCGCTCCCGGCCATGCGCGCTCCCGCCAAGGCCGCCCTCGCCGTCCAGCGGATGCGCCGGGCCGACGGCGCTCCCGGCCCCGCCGTCGAGGCCGTGCTGAATGCCTGGCGGACCCTTCCGGAGGAGCCCGCCGACCGCCGCCTCCTCTGCCACGGCGACTTCCACCTCGGCCAGCTCGTGCGCGACCCGCGAACGCCCGACGGCCCCTGGCTCCTCATCGACGTGGACGACCTCGGACTCGGCGACCCCGCCTGGGACCTCGCCCGTCCCGCCGCCTGGTTCGCCGCCGGCATCCTGCCCCCGGACGTCTGGTCCCGCTTCCTCGACGCGTACCACCAGGCCGGCGGCCCCGCCGTCACCGCCCACGACCCCTGGGCCCAACTCGACGTCCCCGCCCGCGCCCTGACCGTCCAGACCGCGGCGCTCGCCCTCGCCAAGTCCACCGCCGAGAAGCGCCCCCTCGACGAGGTCGAGGAAGTGATGATCGACACCTGCGCCCGAATAGGTTCGCTCCGAACCGAGTTGACCCCACCCGCGTCCTCTTAAGCTGAGAGCACCATCCGAACGGCAGGGAGTTGAGCCGAACATGCAGTGTCCCAAGTGTCATGCGGCCATGCACACGTACAACCGCAACGGTGTCCAGATCGAGCAGTGCAGCGGTTGCCGCGGGATATTCCTGGACTACGGCGAGCTGGAGGCCCTGACCCGGCTCGAGTCCCAGTGGGTGCAGCAGGCCCCGCCGGCGCCGCCGGCCTACCCGGCGCAGGCCGCTCCCGCCGCCCCCGCCTGGGGCGCCCCGCACCACGGCGGCCACCACGGCGGTCACCACCACCAGCGCGGCTTCGGCCGGATGCTCTTCTCCTCCTGAGAAGGAGCGGATACGACGAAGCCCCCGGCCCCCACGCGCGGGCGGGGGGGTGGGGGGGGTTGGGGGATAGGGGGTTTTAGCAAGGTTCAGATACGGGTGAGGGGAGCGCCATACCGCAGTGGGAAAAGCGCC
>NZ_JBHWBS010000115.1:5063-15454 GCF_042735655.1 Streptomyces sp. NPDC059567
GGGCTCTGGTGGGTTTCGCCGTCCGCCCCGCCCCTAATACGGCGCGCGGGGGCTTCGGGGTGGTGCGCGATACTGGGATTGAACCAGTGACCTCTTCCGTGTCAGGGAAGCGCTCTCCCGCTGAGCTAATCGCGCGGGACGGTCCCGAACGATACAGGACCTGCTGTTACTGCGTGCGCGATACTGGGATTGAACCAGTGACCTCTTCCGTGTCAGGGAAGCGCTCTCCCGCTGAGCTAATCGCGCGGGACGGTCCATGCGGACCGGATCTTCGGTTGTTCTGCGTGCGCGATACTGGGATTGAACCAGTGACCTCTTCCGTGTCAGGGAAGCGCTCTCCCGCTGAGCTAATCGCGCTTGGAGGTGGAGACGGGATTTGAACCCGTGTAGACGGCTTTGCAGGCCGTTGCCTCGCCTCTCGGCCACTCCACCAGGAGTGAATACGGGGGTTTGGGAAGATCCCCCACATCGAGCGGACGACGAGATTCGAACTCGCGACCCTCACCTTGGCAAGGTGATGCTCTACCAACTGAGCCACGTCCGCTTGTCGTTTCCGTTCCGCTTGCGCGTCCCGGCGACGTGTTGAACTCTAGCGGATTCCTGGGCCAGCACAAAAACGCGTTTCCGCAGCGTGCTGAGCCGCGTACCCAGCCGGGCGGCCAGGAGCGTTCGCGCGGCGTTCACTCCTCGTGTTCCCGGGGTGGCTCGCAGCCGCCCCCACATGAGTGCCCCGCCGTCCCTTCGCCACCCGCCTAGACTCGATCCGTGCACGACCTTGCTCCTCTGGCCCGCTTCGGCGGCCTCGTCGCGACCGACCTCCGGGATGTCACCAGTGACCCCGAGGCCCTGGACTCCGCCGGCTTCTGGGCCGTCTCCGCGGACTTCGAGGGCCGTCTGACCTGCGCGCGCTTCGGCGACGTACGGCCTGACCCCGTCCACGCGCCCGACCCCGGAGCCTGGCGCGGCCCCGCCGTGGGTGACTGGACGTCCTCGCTCGACCGCGCCGCGTACATCGAGGGCGTACGGGCGATCCGCGCGCACATCGCGCGGGGCGAGGTCTACCAGGCCAACCTCTGCCGGGTGATGTCCGCGCCGCTGCCCGACCCGCGGGCCGCCGACGTCGACGCCCTCACCGCCGTCCTGGCCCGCGGCAACCCCGCCCCGTACGCGGGAACGATTCGGCTGCCCGCCCACGGGGTGGAGATCGCGACCGCGTCCCCCGAGCTCTATCTGCGCCGCGAGGGACGCACCGTCGAGTCCGGCCCCATCAAGGGCACCGCGCGGACCGCCGACGGCCTCCTGGAGAAGGACCACGCCGAGAACGTGATGATCGTGGACCTCGTGCGGAACGACCTCGGCCGGGTCTGCGCGAGCGGCTCGGTCACCGTCCCCGAGCTGTGCGCCGTCGAACCCCACCCCGGCCTCGTCCACCTCGTCTCCACGGTCCGCGGCGTCCTCGACGAGCGCGTCGGCTGGCGGGAGCTGCTCGACGCGACCTTCCCGCCCGGCTCCGTCACCGGCGCCCCGAAGTCCAGCGCCCTGCGGATCATCGAGACCCTGGAGACAGCGCCCCGCGGCCCGTACTGCGGAGGCATCGGCTGGGTCGACGCCGACCGCCGCACCGCCGAGCTCGCCGTCGGCATACGCACCTTCTGGATCGACCGCGCCGAGGGCATGGTCCGCTTCGGCACCGGCGCCGGCATCACCTGGGGCTCCGAGCCCGAGCGCGAGTGGGCGGAGACCGAATTGAAGGCGTCCCGTCTGCTGGCGGTAGCGTCGGGCACGTACGAGGCGAGCGGAAAGGCCATATCTCGATGAAACTCTGGGTCAACGGCGGGCTGTACGACGCGGCGGAAGCCCGGGTGTCCGTACTGGACCACGGCCTGACCGTCGGCGACGGCGTCTTCGAGACGGTCAAGGCCGAGCGCGGCGGGACCTTCGCCCTCACCCTGCACCTGGAGCGCCTCACCCGCTCCGCACGCGGGCTCGGACTGCCCGACCCCGACCTCGACGAGGTACGCCGCGCCTGCGCCGCCGTCCTGGAGGCCAACCCGATGGAGCTCGGCCGGCTCCGCATCACGTACACGGGCGGGATCTCCCCGCTCGGCTCCGAGCGCGGGAACGAGGGCGCCGGCCTCATCGTGGCGCTCGGCGAGTCGGGCCGTCGCGCCGACTCGACCGCCGTGATCACGGTCCCCTGGACCCGCAACGAGCGCGGCGCGGTCACCGGCCTGAAGACCACCTCGTACGCCGAGAACGTCGTCGCCCTGGCCAGGGCGCGTGAACAGGGCGCCTCCGAGGCGCTGTTCGCCAACACCGTCGGCCGGCTCTGCGAGGGCACCGGATCCAATGTCTTCGTCGTGATCGACGGCCGGATCCACACCCCGCCCGTCTCGTCCGGCTGTCTGGCGGGCATCACCCGCGCCCTCGCCGTGGAGTGGACCGGTGCGCAGGAGACCGATCTCCCGTTCGACGTCCTGGAGAGCGC
This sequence comes from Streptomyces sp. NPDC059567, assembly GCF_042735655.1. Lineage (NCBI taxonomy): Bacteria > Bacillati > Actinomycetota > Actinomycetes > Kitasatosporales > Streptomycetaceae > Streptomyces > Streptomyces sp. NPDC059567. Next base: position 7,552 of record NZ_JBHWBS010000115.1, read on the forward strand.
CGAGGAGATCTTCCTGACCTCGACCCTCCGGGACGTCCAGGCCGTCCACCGGGTCGACGGACGCGAGCTGACCGCCGCCCCCGGACCTGTGACGGCCAAGGCGATGCGGATCTTCGACGAGCGCGCCGCGGCCGACAGGGACCCGCGCTTCTGAACGGACGCGCGCTTCTGAACGGACGCGCGCGTCGAAATCGGGATGACGGACGGCCGCCGGGTGGGTAGAACACCGGTGATGACCACCACCCTGCGGCCGACCGGGCCGCTTCAGCAGACCCCCGGCGGCGACCGTTCGCGCACCTACGACGTCTGTGTGAACAGCCGTCGCGTCGGCTCCGTGCGTCTCGCCACCGCCCCCGGATTCGGCGCCGGGGCCGGTGTGATCGAGGCCCTGGGCATCGACGAGAAGGACCGCCGCCGAGGCCGTGGCACGGTCGCCGCGCTCGCCGCCGAGGAGGTGCTGCGCGGCTGGGGCTGCGGGGAGGTCCAGATCTCCGTCCCGGCGGACGCCCGGGCTGCGCTGCGGATGGCGGACGCCCTCGGCTACACCGAACGCAGCCGGAACATGGTCAAGGAGCTGCCGGGCGAGCCGCCCGAGCTGCCCCCGGGCGTCACGGTCCGCCCCATGACCGAGGCGGAGTACGGGGAGTGGCAGACGAAGGCCACGGCCGCCTTCGCGCAGAGCTGGATCGACCGGGGGGTACCGGAGGACCGGGCGCGGGCGAAGGCCGAGGCCAGCAACCGTACGCACCTCCCCCAGGGACTGGCCACGCCCCATGTTTCGATCAACGTCGCCGTGGCGGACGGGGAGGTCGCCGGCTTCCTCTGGACGGGTCGGATCGAGCTCGAACCGGGGCTCCACGGCGCCTTCGTCTACGACATCGAGGTCGCCGAGTCGCAGCGCGGCCACGGTTACGGCCGTGCCCTGATGCTGCTGGCCGAGCGGGTCGCGCTCGGCGCCGGTGAGCGCCTGCTGGGACTCCATGTCTTCGCGGGCAACACCCCGGCGATCCGCCTCTACGAGTCGCTCGGCTACCGCACGACCTACGTCAACAGCTGGAAGGCCCTGCTCTAGCCGGCGAGCAGGCGGTCGGCGATCGCCTCGACGCGCTCGCGCAGGCCGTCCTGGCTCTGGCCGCCGTCCAGGCGCTCGCCGCCGACGACATAGGTCGGCGTGCCGGTGACCTTGATCGCCTTGCCCTCGGCCTGGTCCGCGTCGACGGTCAGCAGATGCCGGCCGTCGATCAGAGCGGTGTCGAACTCCTCCGCGTCCAGGCCCAGTTCGCTCGCGACGTCCAGGAGGACCGGCTCGCCCCGGTCGGCCAGCTCCGCCGTCCTGGCGAGCAGCGCCTCCACGTACGGCCAGCCCTTGCCCTGCTCGGCCGCCTCCTCCGCGGCCTGGGCGGCGGCGTAGGCGTGCTTGTGCTTCTCCAGCGGGAAGTGCCGCAGCTGTACGTCGATGCGCTCGCCGTACTTCTCGCGCAGCGCGCGCACGTCGTCGAGCGCGCGGAAGCAGTCGGGGCACTGGAGGTCGAGCCAGGCCTCCACGACGACGGGGGAGGTGGACGGGGTGATGGAGTCACTCATGGGAGCAGTCTTCCAGCCGCCGGAGACCCGGCCCAACCGGGACCTGGGGAGGAGATCCGCAGGGGGCGACCCGGAGATCTCCCTGAGGTCCGCCCGGAACGTGGCCGCGAGCGGCCTCACCGGTGCAGGATGGAAGGGACGTATCGCCCTGGCCCAGGAGGATCGCATGCTCGCCGAGACCATCTTTTCCGCGGTGTCCGTGGCGGGGCTGGGCATCGCCGCGATCACGGCGTACCGCAAGCGTTTCCTCGCCGCGGCGCGGATCGCCGCCTACTCCCTCGTGCCCATCGGACTGGTCATGACCGGGGCGGTGGAGTGGGCCTTCGACACGGCCTTCAGCCCGACCGCATGGGCCGGCTTCGCTGTTCTCGGCGGGGCCTGGCTGCTCTTCATTTCCACGCGCGCCATCGAGCGGCGTAGGGCGGGGCGCAAGGAGGCGACCGAGGGCGCCCGGCCCGATCCCGTCGCCGCACCGACCGCTTCGGCCCCCGCGCTGGGGCAGGGGCAGCGCGGGGCGACCCCGAAGCCGCAGGCCAAGCAGGGCGGGGACGACTTCAGCGACATCGAGGCGATCCTGAAGAAGCACGGGATCTGACGGGCGCGGTATCCACGGGATGGGATGAACTGCCCTCCCCGAGGGGCGTGTTGCGGGCGGTCCGGGGTGTCGCTGCGCCATGATCGCCCCCGAGATGCTGGATACCTCGCGGGATCACGCCCCCGCCCCCACCGAAGAGCCGCGCGGTTGTCTGTTCGCGCTCTCCCAGCCGCCGCTGATGATCTTCCTCGCGGTCATCGGCTGTCTGCTCCTGATGGCCGCCGTGCACGACCTCTTCCTGCTGTGAGGGGCCGGAGGAGAGCGGATCAGCCGGCGGCTTCCTTGCGCCGCGCCCGGTACGCGGCCACGTGGAGCCGGTTACCGCAGGTGCGGCTGTCGCAGTATCGGCGCGAACGGTTGCGGGAGAGGTCGACGAAGGCCCGGCCGCAGTCCGGGGCCTCGCAGCGCCGCAGGCGCTCCTGCTCGCCCGCCACCACGATGAACGCCAGCGCCATGCCGCAGTCCGCGGCGAGGTGGTCGGTGATCGACGCGCCCGGCGCGAAGTAGTGCACATGCCAGTCGTAGCCGTCGTGGTCGGTGAGCTGCGGGGTCGTGCCCGCGGCCGCCACCAGCTGGTTGATCAGTGTCGCCGCGATCCGGGCGTCCGGCGCGGCGAAGACGGCCGTGAACCTGGCGCGGACCTCGCGCACGCCCCGCAGGTCGTTCTCGTCGAGCTCGCCGACGTCGCTGACGTCATGGGCCCGCACGAAGGTGTGCAGCGACTGGAGGTCCCCGAGTTCGTCGTCACGGTCGCCCTGGGGGGCGGTGTTCATCAGATCGACGACGGTGTCGAGGGCGATCCGGGTGTCGTGGGGGATCAGCACGATTCGCTCCATGGCCGGCTGCGGGCGGGCGCCCGCGAATTGCGCTGACTCTAGCGGCTTCGCCGCGTGTCGCCCGGAGCGGTCCGAAAGCGGGCCGGAACGGGGCCGAAACCATGCTTCGACCTGCCGTCCGCAACCCGGAAACGGGCATCGGCGCCCTCCTCGCGCCGGCTGCGCGGTGAGGACGCCGATGTCTGCCGTATGGGTTTGTCCGCGCGGCGCCGTCTCCCCGAGTCGGACGGCGCCGTGCGGCTCTCGGCCTGGCTCAGCTGTCGGCCAGGATGTGGGAGAGCTCCGTGTCGAGGTCGAAGTGACGGTGCTCGGTGCCCGGCGGCACGGCGGCATCGGTCCGCTTCAGGAACGACTCCAGGGCCCTCGCCGGGGCCTCGAGCAGGGCTTCGCCCTCGGGGGAACTCAACGCGATGCAGACGACGCCCTGACCGTGACTGCGGGACGGCCAGACTCTGACGTCGCCGGTGCCGGTGGGCCGGTGCAGCCCCTCGGCGAGAAGGTCGCGGGCGAAGACCCACTCGACCGTCTCCTCGGCTCCGGTGTGGAAGGTGGCGTGCACGGCATACGGATCGGCCGTGTCATACCGCAGGCCCGCGGGTACAGGCAGTGAGGACTCGCTCGACACAACGAGGCGCAGGTGCAGCTCGCAGCTGACCGTGGTGTTCATAAGCGCCAGGGCCTTTCGCTCAGTGTGCGCTCGGGGATTCGCACGTCGGCGAAATCGACATGCCACCTACGGTGCCGTTGTAAACCCCTCTGTCTGTTTTGTGATCGTTCAGGTAGCTCGTTCGGGGGTGTGTGACTTCGGGTAATACGGCCATTCCGGTGATGGTCTTGAATCCGGTAGGTTGGGGCCTATGAATGCGGAGAGTGACGAGCGCACCGGGGAGTCCGCGGCCGACGGGGAATCCGAGCTGGGATCCCGGGCCCCCGAGTTCATCAAGGCCCGCCGGACCCTGCACCTGAGCTGGCAGGTCGGCGTCTTCATCGTGGGCCTGGCGGTCGTGGGGGCGGGCATCGTCATGCTCCCGTTGCCCGGCCCCGGCTGGCTGGTGATCTTCGGCGGTATGGCGATCTGGGCCACCGAGTTCGTCTGGGCGCAGCTCGTGCTCCGCTGGACGAAGCGGAAGGTCACCGAGGCCGCTCAGCGCGCCCTCGATCCGAAGGTCCGGCGTCGCAACATCATCCTGACCACGATCGGCCTGGTGATCATCGCCGTGCTGCTCGGTTTCTACCTCTGGAAGTACGGCTTCGTCATGCCGTGGAAGATCAACGACTGACATCGACGGCGGTCGGGCGCCCCTCTGACATGGGGTAATGTTTGCGGTGCGCCCGGGCGATTAGCTCAGTGGGAGAGCGCTTCGTTCACACCGAAGAGGTCACTGGTTCGAACCCAGTATCGCCCACCACCCGGACCGAAGGCCCGGAGACTGCATCCAGTCTCCGGGCCTTCGGCGTTCCCCGTCACATCACCGCATGCGGCCCAGCCGCTCCCGGAGCCGGCGGGCGTCGCGCAGCCGCTGCTCGTACGTCGCGCCCACCGCGAGGAGCAGCAGTCCGGCCAGCGCCGGGGGCAGCCAGCGGGGGAGGGCGCCGACGACCTGGACCACGTACGGGGCCAGCTCGTGCAGCCCGTCGAGCGCGAGCACCGAACCGCCGAGTACCAGCAGAGCCTGCAGCCGGAACCGGGCGCCCAGCAGCGTCACCACCAGCGCGGCGAGTCCGAGGAGCAGCGGGCGGAGCCAGTCCGGGTCCGCCCAGGCGGCGAAGAGGCTCGGCACCAGCGTCGCGGCGAGGCCGGGGCCGTACGCCACCCAGGACGAGGCCTCGGGGTCGCGGCGCCGGCGCAGCACGCCGACCACCAGCGCGGGCACGGTGACCGGCAGCGTGTACGCCTCCGGGGTCTCGACGTCCCACACGGCGAGCCGCACCCAGGTGGCCACGAGGAAGAGCGCCGCTGCCGTCCACGAGGCGAACGGGCGCCGCTCGGGGCGGACGGCCGTCGCCGCCGCGATCACGCCGCACAGGGCGAGGACGAGCGCGAGGACGGCAGGCCGCGAGGCAGCCAGGGCGAGCGCGAGGACCGCCACGGCCGCACCGGTGATCTCCACGGGCAGCGTGACCGGATGGCGCCGCAGCCACGCTCCGGCCGCGGCGGTGACCGCCGGGACCACGAGCAGGGCGAGCGCCGTGTGGTGGTCCTGGAGCTCCGCGGCGGCCGCCCCGGCGCTCACGATGCCCGCCGCCGTGCCGACCGCGACACAGGCCGCCACGGCCCGCCGTGCGCCCTCCGCGAGGAACGCGACGGCGACGAAGAGCCCGAGCAGGACGCCCAGCACGGTGAACGTCGCCGGGCGGGTGTCCAGAGCCGCCGCGACCGAGCTCGCCGCCGTGGCGAGCGCGCAGCCGAGCGCACTCCACCCGAGCACGTCCCGCGGCGACGCCGGCACGCCGCCGGCCCCCGGGGCCGCCCCGGGCCCCCATCCGGCCCACTGACCCCGCGGACCGGCACCGGCGACGCCGGAACCGGGTACCGCGGGCTGGGGCGTCGGTCCGGCCGCAGCGCCGTCGCCCGCGTCGCCGGCCGGGTCGGCAGCGTCCGCAGTGGTTCCGGCAGCGTCGTCGCCGGTCTCCGCGCCGCGCGGGCCCGTGTCTCCACCCGCGTCGGCCCCGGCGCCACCCGTCTCTCCCGTTCCGGGTCGGGCCGGGACGGGGCGGGCCGGGATTCCCCGTGTCAGCGTCCCCGGGCGGGCGGCCAGGAACAGGGCTGCCGTCGTCGTCAGGAGTTGGAGCCCGAGGGCGGGCGCGTAGGGGAGGTCCAGCGACAGGGGGAGCGACCAGGTCAGGAGGAGCGCGGCGCAGCGGGTCCAGAGGCGCGGCACCGCCGACAGGGCCGCCGCCGCGACGAGCAGGACCAGCGGGGCCGTCGACGGGTACCAGGTGAGGACCTCGTCCGTGTATGTGCCCGACCACACCGGGGTCGTCCGCGCCAGGGGAGCCAGCAGCGCCACCGCCACCGGCGGCAGCGCCCAGGCCACGCCCAGCGCCAGCACCCCGGCCCCCGCACCCGCCAGACCCCGCTTCACCGCGCGCGGCGCCGACGACCGCAGGACGGTCGCCAGGGCGACCGCGCACAGCACGTACCCCGGCACCTCCCAGTCGCCCGGCAGCACCACCCGCAGCACACCGCCCGCCGCCACGATCACCGCGAGCCCCGCCACCACGGACGCGGCCTCCGCCGCCCGGGCCACCTTCGCCCGGCCACCGCCGGCAGGTGCCCCCATCGCCAGGAACAGCGCCACCCCGGCGCAGGCCAGCAGCAGCGCACCCGCCGGAATCGCCGAGGTCAGCGACAGGATGCCGCCCGTCACCAGTGCCCAGCCGCCCAGCACCGCGGCACCGATGCCCGCCGTCGTCCGTACCGCCGCCGGCTTCACCCACAGCACCACGGCCAGATCCGCCACCGCCGTCGCGAGCGCCGCCCAGCCCAGCGCGAGCGCGCCGCCGTCCGCGGCCAGCACGCCCAGCGGCAGCGGCAGTTGAGCCGTCACCACCGCCACCGGCAGCGGAATCCGCAGCCGCCCCAGCGCCGAGCCGTACGCCGTCCAGGCGCCGGCGAGGACCGCCGAGGCCGCCGCGGTGTACCCGAGCGCGTCGGTGTCCGGCAGCGCGACCCGGTGCAGCGCGTACGCGTCGAGCACCATCAGCACCAGGCCGAGCGCCGCCACCGACTCCGCCGTGGAGCCGAGGCTCCGGCGCAGCAGCAGCACCGGCGCGGCCAGCGCCGCCGACGTCACCACGCCCAGGACGGCGGCACGGCCACCGATCCCCATCGAGCCCCAGCTCACCAGCGTGAAGGCGAGCGCCGCGATCGTCAGCAGCACCCCGCCCAGCGTGAGCAGCACGTTCTGCGCGCTGCGCGGGGTCGAGTCCGCCACCGGTCCGGATGCGGCCCGCGACGGGGCCGGGAACGTCACGGGCGGCTGCAGCACCTGCAGCAGCCAGGTGCGGCGGGCCAGCAACTGGGAGCGGCGAGCGTCGAGTTGGGCCAGCTCGCGGTCGACGAGCCGCAGCTCGTCCGCGGGTGGCAGGGCGTTGTCCATGTGCGGAGTGTGGCCCCGGACACAGGGAAGGGGTATGCGCGCGGGTACTCATATCCCCGCCTGAGTACGTACACACTGGAGACATGGACTGGTGCCGCTACCGCTTCCGCAGCGTCTGGCAGTTGGCCGCCCCGCCCGACGCGGTCTACGCCGTGCTCGAACGCGCCGAGGAGTACCCCCGGTGGTGGCCCCAGGTCCGTGAGGTCGTCCCCGTCGACGAGCTCACCGGCACGGCCCGCTTCCGCTCCCTGCTCCCGTACGACCTCGTGGTCACCGCCGAGGCCCTGCGCCGGGACCCCGTCGCCCGCGTCCTCGAGGTCTCGCTGCGCGGCGATCTGGAGGGCTGGGCGCGCTGGACCCTGACCTCCCGCGGCCCGGGGACCCGCGCGGTCTACGAGCAGGAGGTCGAGGTGACCAGCCCCCTGATGCGCCGCCTCGCCGTCCCCGGCCGGCCCGTCTTCCGTGCCAACCACGCCCTGATGATGCGCGCCGGACGGCGCGGCCTGGCAGCCACACTGGCGAGGCCCGATGAGGGCGCCACCTCCCGGCCGACGCCGGGCGACAGCGGGCCGGTTTGAAGGAAGCCCGCGGAAACCTGTATGGTTCAACCCGTTCCCGGGCGATTAGCTCAGCGGGAGAGCACTTCGTTCACACCGAAGGGGTCACTGGTTCGATCCCAGTATCGCCCACCGGGAGAGGGCGGGGCGGGGGCGCTCGCGCGCCCCCGCCGCCCCCCACCCCGCGCCGCCCCCCCCCCGCGGGGCCCCCCCCCCCCGCCCCCCAGC
>NZ_JBHWBS010000115.1:15464-23706 GCF_042735655.1 Streptomyces sp. NPDC059567
GCGCGGGATTACCGTGCTGAGACATCATTACTTCCACACGCGTTGTGTATATCTCTCACACCTCAGCCCCCCCGCCGGCGGCGCCGGCCCCTCAGCCCCCCCCCCCCCCCCCTTCCGCATTCCCGGCCTTCCGACCTCACGCGGCAGTCCCTCACGCCGCCGTCCGCATCTCCGGGCGGAGCGGCCACGCCGGATCCACCGTCTCCGGCGTCCCGTTGCGCGTGAACCACGCCTGCAGCCCGCGCGCCTGCGCCGCATGCCACACCGCCTGCAAGGTGTGCAGCTCCGCCGGCGACAGCCGCTCGAGACGGGACGTGAAACGCCGCGCCACCGCCCGTACGACATCCAGCGCCGCCGTCGCGTCGGCCGCCGCGTCGTGCGCGCCGTCCAGCTCCACGCCGTACTGCGCGCACAGATCCGTCAGCGTCCGGCGGCCTTTGCGATAGCGGTCCAGATGCTTGTCGAGCACCCGCGGATCCAGCACGCACAGCGACGCGTTCTCCAGATAGCGACCCAGCGAGGAGGCGCGATGGCGCCGGAGCTCGCGGTCCAGGATCGTCAGATCGAAGGGCGCGTTCATCACCACCAGCGGCCTGCCCGCCGCACACTGCTCGGCGAGCGCCCGCCCCAACTCCTCCATCACGGGCGCGGGCCAGCGCCCGTGCCGCTGCAGATGTTCGTCCGTCAGACCATGGACCGCCGTGGCCGCAGCGGGCACCGGAACCCCGGGATTGACCAGCCAGCGCGTCACCCGCGGACGCCCCCCGGCCGTGTCCTGGACGACGAGGGCGGCCGAGACGATCCGGTCCTCCTCGACGTCTACTCCTGTGGTCTCCGTGTCGAATGCGGCCAGGGGCCCGTCGTACCAGTGCGTCGTCATCCCCGAACTCCTCGCACCTATGCGGCAGATGGCGATCCCCCTGCCCGAATCGGTGATACCCGGGCTGTTTGCGCCGTACGCGGGCCGGTGACAACACAGATGACGGGGAAGGGAATTGACATGGCGCTCGCCCAGCCCGAATCGGGAGGGCTGCCGCCCCAGCGGGCAGCACCGCTGCGCGGCTCACTCGCCACCACCGCCTGCATGGAGACGCTCCAGGTCGGATATCTCCACGCGGTCGCGGCGGCGGCGGGCTGCTCGCTGTCGCAGCCCTTTCCGGACAACGGCATCGACTGGCACGTGAGTCACAGCGCTCCCGGCCACACCATCGACGACGAAGTGACCATCAAGGTGCAGCTCAAGTGCACCTACCAGCTGGCGCCGCGGCCGCCCGGGCCCGCGTTCTCCTTCACCCTCGACAACGACCACCTGGTGAAGCTGGCGCGAACCCCCGTCTCGGTGCACAAGATCCTGGTCGTGATGATCGTGCCGCGCTCCCAGGACGACTGGCTGCGGGCCGGCCACGACCGGCTCGACCTGCGGCACTGCTGCTACTGGATCAATCTGGCCGGCCACCCGGTCACGGGACAGCGCCGGACGACCGTGCGCATACCCACGGCACGGATCTTCGACGACCGGGCGCTCTGCGAGATCATGACCCGGGTCGGCGTGGGAGGGAGACCTTGATGCACCGGCCGATCGAGGAACCAGGGGGCGGGTCCGGCTTCGGGCCCGCGCTGCCACCGTTCCGCCCGCACCCCACGCCCGGCGACATCCCCGGTGGCCCCTGGGCCGAGTCCGGGGGTGCGCCGGACCCCGGACGGGTCGACCCGCTCGTCCTCGGCGCGCTCCTCGCCCGGCACGGCTGGCGGCGGCGCGGCGGGGCCGCGGGCCGCTACAGCCGCTGGACCCCTCCCTTGTCGAGCGGCTCGACCGGCACCACGAGCCTGCTCGTGCCCGAGAGCCGCGCCTTCCCCGACTGCGAGGACCTGCTCGGCGAGGCGCTCACCGCCCTCCAGCACAGCGCGGCGCCCTCCGCCCGGGAGGTACTGGTCGGGCTCACCGTGCCCAGCGACGAGATCCGCTGGTGGCGCGACGTGCCGCCCGGACCCGCGGGCACCGTCCCCTGGACCGTCCAGGAACAGCTCAGGTCGGCCGCCCGCCAGCTCCTCCTCGCCGGCGCGCTCGCCGTCCGAGGCCGCGCCGGGTACTACGGCGCCCGGCACCGCCGTCAGGCCCAGGCATCCCTGGAGGCCGTGGTCGTGGGCGCGGCGCCCGGCGGCCGCGGGCTGACCGCCTTCGTCCCCGTCGACCCCGGCCGGGCCATCGCCGTACGGCTCTACCACGCGCTCTACGCGGCCCGGGAGGCCACCGACTACCAGCGGGCGACCGGCGGCATGGAGGCGTTCGACGCGGCTGTGGAGGCCGGGGTGAGCCGCGAGCTCACCGAGGCCCTGGTGGCGCTGGTGCGGGGCACCGAAGGGGCGCGGATCGCGCTGGAGTGGGCCCCTGCGGCCGGGACCCCGGCGGGCTGCGCGCCGCGGCCCGAGCCCGTCGAGTTCTCCGCGGGCGATCTGCCCGCGCTGCGCGAGGCCGGCGCCCGCTATCTGACCGACGAGCCGTCCGTACCGGTGCGGATCACCGGCGCCGTCGTGCGGATGCGCCGTTCCGGCCCGCGCGGCGAGGGAACCGTCCGCTTGCGGGTCCTGGGCGGCGCCGAGGTGCCGCACGTGCGGGTCACCCTGGACGAGGAGTCGTACCGCACGGCGGGCCACGCCCATCTCGTGGGGCTGCCGATCCGGGTCGTGGGACGGCTGGAGAGCCGAGGGGGCTTCCGGCGGCTGACCGATGCCTCCGGTGTGGTGCCGGTGCAGGTCGACGAGGCGGAGCGGGACCGGCTGATGAAGTCCCTCCACGAGAACCTCGACTTCTTCGAGGAGGCCTGCGGCCCCGGCGAGTGAGCGAGGGGCAGGACCGGCTGCCCCGAACGCCTGGATCCGGCGCCCCCATGGGCCCGGCGAGTGAGCCGAAGGGCGCGCCGGGCTGTGAGTCCGGCTCTCAGCGCCCGGAGGGGAACCGAGCCCTTAGAATTTACAGCGCGCGGCACCTCGTCTCTGCCGCGCACCGCCGACGCCGGCACCTCGTGTCTGCCTGCGCCCTTATGGAAAGAGCATCCGTGTCTGATGTCCGTGTGACCGTCCAGTCCGCCTCAGGAGCCGAGGATCGGGCGGTGAGCGCGGGCACCACCGCCGGCGCGCTGTTCGACGACCGGTCCGTGATCGCCGCCCGCGTCGGCGGTGAACTGAAGGACCTCACCTACGTCGTCGCCGAGGGCGATGTCGTCGAGCCCGTCGAGATCTCGTCCCCGGACGGCCTCGACATCCTGCGCCACTCCACCGCCCACGTCATGGCCCAGGCCGTGCAGGAGCTCTTCCCCGAGGCCAAGCTGGGCATCGGCCCGCCGGTCCGTGACGGCTTCTACTACGACTTCGACGTCGAGAAGCCGTTCACCCCCGAGGATCTCAAGGCCGTCGAGAAGAAGATGCAGGAGATCCAGAAGCGGGGGCAGCGCTTCTCCCGTCGTGTGGTGACCGACGAGGCCGCCCGCGAGGAGCTCGCGGACGAGCCGTACAAGCTGGAGCTCATCGGCATCAAGGGCTCCGCCTCGACCGACGACGGCGCCAACGTCGAGGTCGGCGGCGGCGAGCTCACCATCTACGACAACCTGGACGCCAAGACCGGCGAGCTGTGCTGGAAGGACCTCTGCCGAGGCCCCCACCTGCCCACCACCCGGAACGTCCCGGCGTTCAAGCTGATGCGCAACGCCGCCGCCTACTGGCGCGGCAGCGAGAAGAACCCGATGCTCCAGCGCATCTACGGCACCGCCTGGCCGTCGAAGGACGAGCTGAAGGCCCACCTCGACTTCCTCGCCGAGGCCGAGAAGCGCGACCACCGCAAGCTCGGCAACGAGCTCGACCTCTTCTCCATCCCGGACGAGATCGGCTCCGGCCTCGCCGTCTTCCACCCCAAGGGCGGCATCATCCGCCGGGTCATGGAGGACTACTCGCGCAAGCGCCACGAGGAGGAGGGCTACGAGTTCGTCTACTCGCCGCACGCCACCAAGGGCAAGCTGTTCGAGAAGTCGGGCCACCTCGACTGGTACGCCGAGGGCATGTACCCCCCCATGCAGCTCGACGAGGGCGTGGACTACTACCTCAAGCCCATGAACTGCCCGATGCACAACCTGATCTTCGACGCGCGCGGGCGTTCCTACCGTGAGCTGCCGCTGCGCCTCTTCGAGTTCGGCACCGTGTACCGGTACGAGAAGTCCGGCGTCGTGCACGGCCTGACCCGGGCCCGCGGCTTCACCCAGGACGACGCGCACATCTACTGCACCAAGGAGCAGATGGCGGAGGAGCTCGACAAGACCCTCACCTTCGTCCTGAACCTGCTGCGCGACTACGGTCTGACCGACTTCTACCTGGAGCTGTCCACCAAGGACCCGGAGAAGTTCGTCGGCTCGGACGAGATCTGGGAGGAGGCCACCGCGGTCCTCCAGCAGGTCGCCGAGAAGCAGGGCCTCCCGCTCACCCCCGACCCGGGCGGCGCCGCCTTCTACGGCCCGAAGATCTCCGTGCAGGCGCGCGACGCCATCGGCCGCACCTGGCAGATGTCGACCGTGCAGCTCGACTTCAACCTGCCGGAGCGCTTCGACCTGGAATACACCGGCCCCGACGGCACCAAGCAGCGTCCGGTCATGATCCACCGCGCGCTGTTCGGCTCCATCGAGCGCTTCTTCGCCGTGCTGCTCGAGCACTACGCGGGCGCCATGCCGCCGTGGCTGGCCCCCGTGCAGGCGACCGGCATCCCGATCGGCGACGCGCACATCCCGTACCTGCAGGAGTTCGCCGCCAAGGCGAAGAAGCAGGGGCTGCGGGTCGAGGTCGACGCCTCCTCGGACCGGATGCAGAAGAAGATCCGCAACGCGCAGAAGCAGAAGGTCCCGTTCATGATCATCGCGGGTGACGAGGACATGGCCGCCGGCGCCGTCTCCTTCCGCTACCGCGACGGTTCGCAGGAGAACGGCATCCCGGTCGACGAGGCCATCGCCAAGATCGCCAAGATCGTCGAGGACCGCGTCCAGGTCTGACCGTCCGTGACGTGAGCTCAGGAGGCCCCCGGGGAACCCCCCGGGGGCCTCTTCTCGTCCTCCCGCGTGAAGGACTGGATCAGCCAGGACGAGAACGAACCCGTCACGGCTCCGATCAGCGCGACCCCGCACGCCATCATGCCCACGGCGATGACCCTCCCGGTCGGGGTCACCGGGGTCACGTCCCCGTACCCGACCGTCGTCAGCGTCTCCGCCGCCCACCAGAGCGAGTCGCCGAACGTGCGGATCGTGGCGCCCGGGGCCCCGCGCTCGTGCTGGAGGACGGCGAGCGCGCCCGCGAAGCCCAGCAGGGCGACCGTGATGCTGGAGTAGGCCATGACCCGTGCGTAGAGGCTGAGACGCGGCTGGTCACGGCGGCGCTGGATCCGGTCGTAGATCTTCACCATCTGCAAGGGCCGCAGCAGCGGCAGCACCATGATCACCGTGCCCAGCAGATGCGCGCGGACGAAGCGCAACGGGCCGAGGCGGCTGAGCCGGAACCGTACCGCGTAGTCGACGATGAAGACGGTCCAGGCGATGAGCGTGACCGCCAGGCAGAGGTCCAGCCAGACCTGGTCGAGGCCGTTGGCCAGGACCCGTACCGCGTACCCGAGGAGGAAGAGCAGGGACGCCACCGCGAGCGGTGCCTCCATGCGCCGGTCCCAGCGCTCTTGCCTGTCCTGCCTCTCGTTCATCGGATCAGCATCTCCGAGGCGGGGTGATCAACGCCCCGGCGACACGTTCCGAACGGGCGAAGCAATATGCTGCACAGCATGACGATTGAGCCGGAGCAGCAGATCGGAGTGGGGACGCAGGACGCGTTCCAGCGCCTGTGGACGCCTCACCGGATGGCGTACATCCAGGGCGAGAACAAGCCGACCGGGCCAGGGGCCGAGGACGGCTGTCCCTTCTGCACGATCCCGGCGAAGTCGGACGAGGACGGTCTGGTGATCGCGCGCGGCGAGAAGGTGTACGCCGTGCTCAATCTCTACCCGTACAACGGCGGCCATCTGATGGTCGTGCCGTACCGTCACGTCGCCGACTACACGGATCTCGACGCGGAGGAGACCGCCGAACTCGGCGAGTTCACCAAGCGGGCGATGATCGCGCTGCGGTCCGCGTCCGGCGCGCACGGCTTCAACATCGGCATGAACCAGGGCTCGGTCGCGGGCGCCGGGATCGCCGCCCATCTGCACCAGCACGTGGTGCCCCGCTGGGGCGGCGACACCAACTTCATGCCGGTCGTCGGCCACACCAAAGTGCTGCCGCAGCTCCTCGCCGACACCCGCACCATGCTCGCCACCGCCTGGCCGGCCTCGTCCGAGCTCGCCTGAGGCGAGTCCGGCAGGCGGGGGGCGGCGGCACGTGCCCCTCGCCTACGCGTCGTAGGCGTCGGCCTTCCGCGGGCTGGGCTCCTGCACCAGGCCGCTCAGAATCAGCGAGCGGTTGGTGAAGCGCTCGGTGTCCACGCCGTGCTCGTCGAGCACCTTGATCGTCGCGGCGTGGACGGCGCGCATCACGGGCGTCGCGGTGCGGATGGCGTCGTCGGCCATGAAGCGGTGCCGCCAGGGCTGCGCGGCCCAGGCATGCCGCAGCCCGAAGGGCTCGGGCAGGACGAGCTTGCCGCCGAGGAAGTCCAGGATCGCCGGGAACCAGGTCAGCGGCGCGCGGACGGCGAGCCGGACCACCTCGTCGGTGTCGACCAGCGGCAGCTGGATCTCCCTGGTCTCCCAGAACCGGACGGTCTTGGAGACCTCCTTGGTCTTCGCCTTGGGCTTGGTGGTGAAGAGGGAGTGGACGGGGCCCAGGGCGTGGCCGGTGACCTCGACCCGCAGCGTGTGCAGCAGCGAGGTGACCGTGATCATCATGGTGAGGACCAGCTGGCCGTCCCAGAGCGTGAACTGCACCCCCAGGTAGTGGCGGTTGCCGCTGCCGAACTGCTGGTCGTTGCAGATGCGCTGTATCTCGTGCGGCTTCACCTGGAAGTGGACGATGTTCTCACCGTCGGGACGGGCGACCTCGTCGGCGCCCTCGCCGACCGGCGAGACGATCCAGTGCTTGACGGTCGGCTTGGGGAAACCGGTCTTGAGGGAGCCGCGCTCCAGGAGCGTGAGCTGGTCGTGGATCTTCCGTACGACGTCCCAGGCGCGGAAGTCGTGGATCTCGGTGCCGTCCTTGGGGACCAGCTCCTCGGCGAGCGTCCAGCTGCCCCAGCGCGTACCCATGCCCAGTATTCCCTTGGGGCCCGCGTAGAAGACGACGTTGGACTGCTGCTCGGCGGTGAGCTTCTCCAGGTTCTGCCGGAGGGCCTCGGCCGCCTTCTCGGTCGGGTCCTGGGGGACGGCCTCGGGGACCTTGGCGCCGATGCCGCCGCCGCTCAGCAGCGCGGACCAGCGCTCGCGCAGATCCTTGGCCGTGGACTCGCAGACCCGCTTGGCGAGGAACCAGCCGGCGACCGGGGCCACGATCATGGCCCGCAGGTAGATCGACAGCAGCCCGTCGACCGGCAGTTTGATCATGACGATGACGGCGAGCAGCCCCGCACCGACCAGAAGCCCCGTGCCGACGGCGCTGGTGCGCTTGTTCTCCGTGCCGGCGACCATGCGGCGCAGTTGGATGACGCCGAGCCAGAGCAGCAGGCCGGGCAGGAAGAGGATGCCGAAGACCAGGGTGATCAGCGTCAGCCTGGTGTCCCGCTGCTTGCGGATCCCGGTGGCGGCCAGGCAGTGCTCGACCACGGGCTGCGGTTCGGTGCCGAAGGACTGGATCAGCGGCTTGCGGGCACCGCCCAGCGTCCGCACCTGCACCGCCCGCGAGAAGGCCTCGCCGAGGTCCGGGCGGAAGAGCTTCTTCCACTTCCCTTCCTTGACCGTCGACTTGTGCCAGTCGTTGTTGGCGTTGAGGATCTCCTCGACCGGGCCGTCGCGGTACGCGGCGGAGGCGAGGGCGTGCGTCGCCGCCGTCTGTCCGTCGGAGCCCTGGAGGGGAATCTGCGCCCCGGGTCCGAAGCTGCCCATCGTCACCTGATGCCCCCATCGCCGCGTGCCCGCGTGGTTCACCGCGTATCCCTCTGCGGCCTGTTCCCAACTACCGCGCCCCGCACACCTGCTGAGCTGGGCACCACAGCGTAACCGGGTACCGGCGGATGCGTCACGGGTCGGGGGGGCGGGGCGCGGGGCGGCGCGGCGGCGGCCCGCGGCGGCGGCGGGCCC
>NZ_JBHWBS010000116.1:0-12540 GCF_042735655.1 Streptomyces sp. NPDC059567
GGGCGGGACACCGTGTGGGTGTCCCGCCCTCCGCCGTACGTATGCGCGCGGCCGCGCCCGTCAGGGTCAGGCGTCCTGCTGCTCCATGCCGTCGTCCGGTTCGTCGTCGAAGACCGCGCTGACGTCGAAGCGGCAGACGATCTGCTCGGGATCGGCGTGCTCGAAGGGAGCGTTGAGCCACTCCCCCGGATCGGGGAGCTCCTCCGCGGCCGAGACCCAGAGGGTGGAGTCGCCCTCCTCCAGACCGAACTCCTTGTGCCGCGATGCGATTTCGTCCGGTTCGTACTCCCCGAAGAGCACGCCGAGGGCGGCGTGCGTGCTGGCGCCGACGACGGGGGCGGCGTCCGCGCCGTCCTCGTCGCCCTCCAGATCGGCGATGCGCTGGGCCTGGGCGAGCAGCCGCTTCGGCTCCACCACCGCGTAGTCGCGACGGATCAGCACGCTGAGGGCGTGCGGCTCCTCGGGACCCGCGTACGGCGGCAGCGAGTCGTCGGCGCCCGGGATCTCGAAGGGGGTGACCTCGTCGTACCGGTCGTAGAGCCGCTCGTCGTACGCCTCGGCCGCCGCCGCGAGGGCGTTGAAGGCTTCGTAGACGGCCGGGTCGTCGTCCCCCGAGCGGCGCTCGACCGCCTCGAGGTGACGGTCCAGTGCGGCTTTGACCGCCTCGGCGGCGGCACGTACCTCGGCAGCGGTGGGCTGCGCAGCATCAGACATGGGACGCACGCTATCCGTACCGGGCCCGTGCCCGCACAATAGATGCGATGCCGGAATACGAATTTGTCGACGTGTACGTGCCCCGCGGCGTCTCCCGCAAGGAGGCGACGCGGCTTCTGACCGACCATGCCGAGTACGGGCACTGGGAGTTGGACCGACTGAGCCTGCATCGGGACGGCAGCCGCAGGGTGCGGCTGCGCCGGCGCATCATCCGTCAGGTCCGCGCCACCTGGTGAGATGAGACGGGGCCCCGCCGTGCGGGGCCCCGTTGCGTCGCGCGGCCGTCCTAGGCGGAGCGGCGGGCGCGGCGGTAGAGCAGCGAACCGGCGAGCAGCAGACCGCCGCCGGCCGGGAGGATCATCCCGAGCGGACCGGAACCGGTCTCGGCCAGCTCCTCGGTCGAACCGGGCTGCGTGATCGTGTGCGCACCCGGCGCGTTCGGCGTGCCGGGGCCGCCGGGCTGGCCCGAGTCACCGGGGTTGCCCGGAGTCCCGGGGTTGCCAGGCGTGCCCGGGTTGCCCGGGTTGCCGGGATTCCCAGGGTTGCCGGGGTTCCCCGGATTCCCAGGGTTGCCCGGATTCCCGGGGTTGCCCGGATTCCCGGGGTTCCCGGGGTTGCCGGGGTTCCCCGGGTGGGTGGGCTCGACGCCGTTGCCGCACTCGTTGCCGAACGCCGGGTTGATGCCGCCGATGACCGTGACGCTGTTGCCGCATGCGTTGACCGGGACGTCGACCGGCACCTGCACGGTGTTGCCGGAACCGACGCCCGGCGACTTGCTGGTGCCGCCCCCGGCCGAGGAGCCGCCACGGCCTGGCTTCGAGACGTTGGCGCACGTGTTGCCGAAAGCCGGGTTGATCAACCCGATGACGCTGATGGTGTTTCCGCAGGCGTTGACCGGAACGTGAACCGGAACCTGGACGGAGTTTCCGGACGCGACGCCCGGGGAATTCGAGGCCTTGCCGTTCGCACCCGAATCGGCATTCGCATAACCACCACCGAGGGCGATGACGCCGCCCGCGGCCGCAATGGTGATCAGACCTTTGCGCGTGACCTGTCGCATAGTTGTTCCCTGCCTTCTCGGCTTCTGCCTTCCGACATTCGGAGCCGCCGAGCTGTGGAAGAAGAGGGCCACCGGGCACGACGCCCGGGGCGGAAATGCCCACCGGCCCCGGAGCGCATGGCACGCACTCCGGGGCCGGACTGGCTCAGACCCTCACGGGTCGAGGCACAACGTCAGGCGTTGATGCAGGTGTTGCCGAAGGTGGGGTTCAGCAGCCCGACCGCGGAGATCGTGTTGCCGCACACGTTCACCGGGATGTGAACCGGCACCTGGACGACGTTGCCCGAGAGCACGCCGGGGGAACCGATGGCGGCACCCTGGGCACCCGAGTCGGCAACGGCCATGCCCGCACCCGCGAGAACGAGACCGCCGGTGGCAGCCGCAGCAGCGACGACCTTCTTGATCATTATTCCTCCTTGTTGGCAATGCGATCCCAGCCGCGGACCGCACCACCTGTAACGAGGGGGAAGTTATGGGGCTACGAGCGTATGAGCGCATTCACTCTTTCCGGTCACATGCGCACACGCGGCCGAATATCGGAAGGCGCCACGGAAAGCGTGACGGGGGGGCGGCTCAGGAGGCGTCGATGAACCGGTCGAGGACGCGAACGCCGAACTTCAGTCCGTCGACCGGAACGCGCTCGTCCACGCCGTGGAACATCCCGGCGAAGTCCAGCTCCGGCGGCAGCTTGAGCGGTGCGAAGCCGAAGCAGCGGATACCGAGGTCGTCGAAGGACTTGGCGTCGGTGCCGCCGGAGAGCATGTACGGCACGGCACGCGCGATCGGGTCCTCGGCCTTCAGGGCCAGCTGCATCGCGTCGACGAGGTCGCCGTCGAAGCTGGTCTCCAGGGCCTTGTCCCCGTGTACGTCCTCGCGCTTGACCCGCGGCCCGAGGATCCGGTCGAGGTCGGCCAGGAACTCCTCCTCGTAACCGGGCAGGAACCGCCCGTCGACGTGCGCCGTGGCCTGGCCCGGGATGACGTTGACCTTGTACCCGGCGCCGAGCATGGTCGGGGCGGCGGAGTTGCGCAGCGTCGCGCCGACCATCTTGGCGATGCCGCCGAGCTTGGCGAGCGTCGCCTCCATGTCCTCGGGGTCGAGCGGGGTGCCCAGCGCGTCCGAGAGCTCGTCGAGGAAGGACCGCACGGTCTTGGTGACCCTGACGGGCCACTGGTGGCGCCCGAGCCGGCCGACGGCCTCGCAGAGCTCGGTGATCGCGTTGTCCTTGTTGGTCATCGAGCCGTGGCCCGCGGTGCCGTCGACGGTCAGCCGCATCCAGTGCATGCCCTTCTGGGCCGTCTCGACCAGGTAGAGCCGCAGGTTCTCGTTGACGGTGAAGGAGAAGCCGCCGACCTCGCCGATCGCCTCGGTCACCCCGTCGAAGAGGTCCCGGTGGTGGTCGACCAGGTGCCGGGCGCCGTACGTGCCGCCCGCCTCCTCGTCGGCGAGGAAGGCGAGGACGATGTCGCGCGGGGGCTTGCGGCCGCTGCGCATCCGGTCGCGTACGACCGCGAGGGTCATCGCGTCCATGTCCTTCATGTCGACCGCGCCCCGGCCCCAGACGCAGCCGTCGGCGACCTCGCCGGAGAAGGGGTGGTGGGTCCAGTCCTCGGCGTTGGCCGGCACGACGTCGGTGTGGCCGTGGATGAGCAGGGCCGGCCGGGAGGGGTCCTCGCCCTCGATCCGGGCGACGGTGGAGGCCCGCCCCTTGTGCGACTCGATGATCTTCGGCTCGAGTCCGACCTCCGCGAGCTTCTCGGCGACGTACTCAGCCGCCGCCCGCTCGCCGGGGCCGGAGTGGTCGCCGTAGTTGCTGGTGTCGATGCGGATGAGGTCGCGACACAGGTCGACGACCTCGTCCTCGCCGGTGACGCTCCGGGCGGTGTTCGACTCGCTCACGCTGCTTCCTCCCACTACGTGCCCCACGTGCTTGCTGGTGGTCGCCCCCATCCTCCCGCGCCGGGGGCCCGGGACCCAAGGGCGGCCCTCGGCCGACATGCGGCCGTCACACGGTTCCGGCCGGAACGGGGGTGGTGATCGGCCACTCCGAATGTTTGCTATGGTTTTCCACGTCGGAACGGCCGAGCGGCCGGAAAGACAGACACCTTGTCCGGGTGGCGGAATGGCAGACGCGCTAGCTTGAGGTGCTAGTGCCCTTTATCGGGCGTGGGGGTTCAAGTCCCCCCTCGGACACCACACGAAGTCCCCGTCGAGATCTTCTCGACGGGGACTTCGGCGTTCTCCCGGAGGCCGGCGGCCGTGGCGCCTGCGCCCGGCCGGCGACGGTCAGCCGTTCTCGACGGACGGTCGGGCCGCCGGGATGCGTGGTCCGTCCACCTTCACGTACATGTCGTTCCGCACGGTGCCGGTGTCGCCGTCCGCCTCGGCCGCCTCGCGCAGGAGCGTGGCGAGGGAGTGGGCGAACTCGGGGTCGTTCTCGGCCAGTTCCTGGAGGTGGTCCTCGACCGCGCCGCGCCGCTTGGCGTTGTCGGGCTGGTCCTGGAGGCGGCGCAGGGCCCCCTCGGCGACCGGGTCGCCGTCGAAGCGGGCGGCGACGGTGTCCCGGAGGCGGCGCAGCCGGCCGGTGGCGGCGGTCTCGGCCTCGGCGCCGGCGAGGTGTTCGGCGTAGCGGGCGATCAGTGCGACGACTGTGTCCGCGGCGAGCGGTTCCATGCGGCCCCCTAGGTGTCAGCGGCAGTGTGCTCCTTCCCCCGCGTACGGGTCGCTACGCGGCGTGAAGGGGTGCTCGCTCTACGCAGTTCGGCCGAGGCGGGTGCTCGGCGGCCGGCGTAGGGAGGCGTAGAGAGGTGGTTACCGTGGTGCGGTGAGACGCAGAACGAAGGCTCCGGTGGCGCCGCTCCCCCAGCGGGACGGCATCGATCCCGTGCGTGTGCGGCTGCCGGAGGATCCCGACGGGGCCTGGGTGACCGTCGGGGATCATCTGCGGGCCCGCTTCGGGGGTGCCGTCGGGGTCGTGCGGGTCGAGGAGATGCTCGCGGGCGGGCGGTTCGTGGGGACGGACGGGCCCTTGGACGGCGAGGAGCCGTACGCCGCCGGGCTGCGTCTCTGGTTCCACCGGGACTTTCCGGCGGAGGAGCGGGTGCCCTTCGAGATCGAGGTCGTGCACCGGGACGAGCGGATCCTGGTCGTCGACAAGCCGCACTTCCTGGCGACGATGCCGCGCGGGCGGCATGTGACCGAGACCGCCCTCGCGCGGCTGCGGCGGGAGCTGGGGCTGCCCGCGCTGCAGCCCGCGCACCGGCTGGACCGGCTGACGGCGGGGCTGGTGCTGTTCATCGTGCGGCCCGAGGACCGGGGGGCGTACCAGACGCTGTTCCGCGACCGGTCGGTCGGCAAGGAGTACGAGGCGGTGGCGCCGTACGACCCGGCGGTCGCGCTGCCCGTGACGGTGCGGAGCCGGATCGTGAAGGAGCGCGGGGTGATGGCCGCCCGGGAGGAGCCGGGCGAGCCGAACGCGGAGAGCCGGATCGAGCTGGTCGAGCACCGGGAGGGGCTCGGGCGCTACCGGCTGCTGCCGGCGACCGGGCGCACCCATCAGCTGCGGGTGCACATGAACGCCCTGGGGCTGCCGATCCTGCACGATCCGGTCTATCCCGTGGTGCGCGAGGACGGGCCGGAGGACTTCGCGCGTCCGCTGCAACTGCTCGCGCGGACGCTGGAGTTCACCGACCCGTTCTCAAGCACGCCGTTGAGGTTCGAGAGCCGGCTGCGGCTCAGTGGCCTCGGCTGATCCACTCCTCCAGGTGCGGGGCCTCGGCGCCGATGGTGGTGGTGTCGCCGTGGCCGGTGCGGACGACCGTCTCCGGCGGGAGGGTCAGCAGCCGGTCGCGGATCGAGTCGACGATCGTGGGGAAGTGGGAGAAGGACCGGCCCGTCGCGCCGGGGCCGCCCTGGAAGAGGGTGTCGCCGGTGAAGACGGTGCCCAGGTCGGGGGCGTGGAGGCAGACCGCTCCGGGGGCGTGACCGGGCGTGTGCAGGACCTTGAGGTCCGTACCGGCGATGGTGAGGACCTGACCGTCGGCGAGTTCGCCGTCGGGGGTGTGGTCGGGGTGGGTCTGCTTCCAGAGCGGATGGTCGTCGGGGTGGAGCAGGATCCGGGCGCCGGTGGCGGCGGCGAGGGCCGGGGCGGCGTCGATGTGGTCGTTGTGGGCGTGGGTGCAGACGATCGCGCGCAAGGTCCGGCCGTCGAGCGCGGCAAGGATCGCGGCGGCGTCATGGGCGGCGTCGATGACGATCGCCTCCGTGTCGTCGCCCACGATCCAGACGTTGTTGTCGACGTCCCAGGTGCCGCCGTCGAGGCTGAAGGTGCCGGAGGTGACGATGTGGTCGATCCGTGCCGCCATCAGAGGACCACCACCGAGCGCAGGACGTCGCCCTCGTGCATCCGGGCGAAGGCCTTCTCGATGTCGCCGAGGCCGATGGTCTCGGTGACGAAGGCGGCGAGGTCGATGCGGCCCTGCTGGTGCAGGTCGATGAGCATCGGGAAGTCGCGGGAGGGCAGACAGTCGCCGTACCAGGAGGACTTGAGCGAGCCGCCGCGGCCGAAGACGTCCAGGAGCGGGAGTTCGAGCCGCATCTCGGGGGTGGGGACGCCGACGAGGACGACCGTTCCGGCGAGGTCGCGGGCGTAGAACGCCTGCTCGTACGTCTCCGGGCGGCCGACGGCCTCGATGACGACGTCGGCGCCGAAGCCGCCGGTGAGCTCGCGGATGGCCTCGACGGGGTCGGTGGAGCGGGAGTTGACGGTGTGGGTGGCGCCCATCCCCCGCGCGGTCTCCAGCTTGCGGTCGTCGATGTCGACGGCGATGATCCTCGCCGCGCCGGCGAGGCGGGAGCCGACTACGGCCGCGTCGCCGACGCCGCCGCAGCCGATGACGGCGACGGTGTCGCCGCGGCCGACGCCGCCGGTGTTGATGGCAGCGCCGATGCCGGCCATGACGCCGCAGCCGAGGAGCCCGGCGACCTCGGGGGCGACGGACGGGTCGACCTTGGTGCACTGGCCCGCCGCGACCAGGGTCTTCTCGGCGAAGGCGCCGATCCCGAGAGCCGGGGAGAGCTCGGTCCCGTCGAGCAGCGTCATCTTCTGCTTGGCGTTGTGGGTGGCGAAGCAGTACTGGGGGCGGCCGCGCAGACAGGCCCGGCAGGCGCCGCACACGGCACGCCAGTTGAGGATGACGAAGTCGCCGGGGGCCACGTCGGTGACGCCCGCGCCGACCGACTCGACGATGCCCGCCGCCTCGTGGCCGAGGAGGAAGGGGAACTCGTCGTTGATGGCACCCTGTTTGTAGTGGAGATCGGTGTGGCAGACCCCGCATGCCTGGATCTTCACCACGGCCTCGCCCGGGCCGGGGTCGGGAATCACGATCGTCTCCACCCGCACGGATTCGTTCCTGCCGGGGGCGACGACCCCCTGGACCTGCTGCGCCATCGGGTACTTCCCTTCCTCGGTAAGGCTCTTGGGTACCACTATCTCCTGACAAAGGGCGAGACCCCCGCAGGTTCTGCCTGCGGGGGTCTCTTCACCCGTGGGGGGTGTAGGTGGGGGCGTACGCGGTGGGAGCCGTCAGTCCTTGTACGTGGCGGCGGTCGCGCGGACCCGCTTGCGCACCAGGAACCAGCCGCCGACGAGCAGGAGCCCGATCAGCGGGAGGCAGTTCACGGTGGTGCGGCTGATGCCGCCGTCCATCCACATCAGGACGAGGACGGAGCCGAGGAAGACCAGCGTGACGATCTGGGTGTACGGGGCCCAGGGCAGCCGGTAGCCGGGGCGGGTGACCCGGCCTTCCTTGGAGCGGTTCACGAACAGCAGCGAGCAGACCATGATCATGGCCCAGGTGCCGATGATGCCGATGGAGGCGAAGTTCAGGACGAGCTCGAAGGCCTCGCCGGGCATGAGGTAGTTCAGGCCGACACCGAGGACACCGAAGGCGGCGGTGAGCAGGATGCCGCCGTAGGGCACGCCGCCCTTGTTCATGACGCCGGTGAACTTGGGCGCGGAGCCCGACAGCGACATGGAGCGCAGGATCCGGCCGGTCGAGTAGAGACCCGAGTTCAGGCTGGAGAGCGCGGCGGTGAGGACGACCAGGTTCATGACGCCGGCGGCGCCGGGGATGCCCAGCTTGTCGAAGACCGTGACGAACGGGCTCTGGTCGCCGGAGTAGGCGGTGTACGGCAGGAGCAGCGCGAGGAGGACGACGGAGCCGACGTAGAAGAGGCCCACGCGCCACATGATCGAGTTGATCGCCTTCGGCATGATCTTCTCGGGGTTCTCGGTCTCGCCGGCGGCGACGCCGCACAGCTCGACGGAGGCGTACGCGAAGACGACACCCTGGATCAGCAGCAGCATCGGCATGACACCGCTGGGGAAGATGCCGCCGTTGTCGGTGATGGTGGAGAGGCCCGGGGTGTGACCGCCGACGTCGTGCGACGTCACGATCAGGAAGATGCCGATCAGCATGAAGGCGACGAGCGCGCCGACCTTGATGATCGCGAACCAGAACTCCATCTCGCCGAAGTACTTCACCGAGATGAGGTTGGCGGCGAGGACGACCGCGAGGGCGATCAGGGCGAGGATCCACTGCGGGACGTCGCTGAACATGGCCCAGAAGTGGGCGTAGGTCGCGGCCGCGGTGATGTCCGCGATGGCGGTGGTCGACCAGTTGAGGAAGTACAGCCAGCCGGCCGTGTAGGCACCCTTCTCGCCCATGAACTCACGGGCGTAGGAGACGAAGGCGCCGGAGGAGGGGCGGTAGAGGACCAGCTCGCCGAGGGCCCGCACCACGAAGAAGGCGAAGACTCCGCAGACCGCGTACGCGATGAACAGGGACGGTCCGGCGTTGGCCATGCGGCCACCGGCGCCGAGGAAGAGGCCGGTGCCGATCGCGCCGCCGATGGCGATCATGTTGATGTGCCGGGACTTCAGGTCCTTGCGGTACCCGGCGTCTCCGGCGTCTACGTGGGGGGACGCTCCGGATGCCGTCGCCGGTGGCGTGGCGGACAGCGTGTCGGCCGCAGGGGTGCGGTCACTCATGGAGTTGTTCGCCTTCGTGAGGGGGAGGGTCTGTGCGGTACCCGGCCGCGCGCGTGGAGGTCGTCCACGGCTCTCACGGCCAGCGCACATCGTCACGGCAAGGCGGGATTTCAGCAGTGGCCAATGTCACTGAACGCCCTTATTTGAGCTACTTCTGAGGTTCCTCCAAGCGAATGCCTGGGATCGGAAGGTCTTACGGCGCGAGAACGTCCAGTTCCTTGAGCGCGCCGACCGCGATCTGCCGGGTCAGCTCCTCGGCGCGGACCGCGTCCCTCTCCCGTACCGCCTCGGCGACCTGGACATGGAGGGTGACGGCGGCCGGGTCGGGGTCCTCGAACATGACCTGGTGGTGCGTACGGCCGGTGAGCACCTCGGCGACCACGTCGCCGAGCCGGGCGAACATCTCGTTGCCGGAGGCGTTGAGGACGACCCGGTGGAAGGCGATGTCGTGCACGAGGTACGCCTCCAGCTGCCGGCCGCGCGAGGTGGCGACCATGCCGAGCGCCTGCTCGGTCAGCTCGCGGCACTGCTCGGGGGTGGCGTGGACGGCGGCGAGTCCGGCGGCGACCGGCTCGACGGCCGAGCGGAGCACGGTGAGCGAGCGCAGCTGGCGGGGCCGGTCGGCGCCGGCCAGGCGCCAGCGGATGACCTGGGGGTCGTAGACGTTCCACTGCGCCGTCGGCAGGACGATCACGCCGACGCGGCGCCGGGACTCGACGAGGTGCATGGATTCCAGGACGCGGACGACCTCGCGCACGACCGTGCGGGAGACGTCGAAGCGCTGGGCCAACTCGTCGGTGCGCAGCACGCTGCCGGGCGGGTACTCCCCCGCGGTGATCGCGAGACCCAGGGTGGCGAGGACGTGCGGATGGAGCCCCTGGGCCGGTGTCGTCATGGGGGTCAGCCTACGCGGGCACCAAGATCGGGAACAAAAAGTATGACTTTAATGTCACACGCTCTTGAATACGTCGTACCCAATGGGTTTCATGTGGGCGACGGAATCGATGTCGAAGAAGACAGCGAGGCACCACCTCATGAGCACCACCTCCCCGACGGTCGCCCAGGTCGTCGTCGTGATGGGCGTCGCCGGCACCGGCAAGACGACCATTGGTCCGCTGGTCGCCGACGCCCTCGGCGTCCCCTACGCCGAGGGCGACGATTTCCATCCGGCGGCGAACGTCGCGAAGATGTCGGCCGGCATCCCGCTGGACGACATGGACCGCGGCCCCTGGCTCGACGCGATCGGCGAGTGGGCGCACGGCCGGGAAGGTCACGGCGGGGTGGTGAGCAGCTCCGCCTTGAAGCGGATCTACCGGGACCGGCTGCGAGCGGCCGCCCCGGGCGTGGTCTTCCTCCATCTGACCGGCGACCGCGAGCTGATCGAGAGGCGGATGAGCGAGCGCAAGGGGCACTTCATGCCGACCGCGCTGCTCGATTCCCAGTTCGCCGCCCTGCAGCCGCTGCAGGACGACGAGGCGGGTGTCGCCGTCGACGTCTCCGGCTCCCCCGAGGAGATCGCCGCCCGGGCGGTCGCCGCGCTGCGCGAGTTCGCCGGCTGATCTCCGTACGACCGCCGCCGTACCCCGTCCCCCTCCTGCCCCCACCCGTCCCCTAAGGAATCAACCGTGACCAGTCTCAGCGTCGAGATGCTGGCAGCGGACGCCGTCGAGCCGATCACCTCGGCCGGCAACGCCCAGCTCGGCATAGCCGTGCTCGCCGGCATAGCCGTCATCGTCCTGCTCATCACCAAGTTCAAGCTGCACGCCTTCCTGGCGCTGACCATCGGGTCGCTGGCCCTCGGCGCGTTCGCCGGAGCCCCGCTCGCGGCGACCATCGACTCCTTCACGGCGGGCCTCGGCAAGACCGTCGCCGGCGTGGGTGTGCTGATCGCGCTCGGCGCGATCCTGGGCAAGCTGCTCGCCGACTCCGGCGGCGCGGACCAGATCGTCGACACGATCCTCGCCAAGGCGAGCGGCCGGTCCATGCCCTGGGCGATGGTCCTCATCGCCTCCGTCATCGGTCTGCCGCTCTTCTTCGAGGTCGGCATCGTGCTGCTGATCCCGGTGGTCCTGCTCGTCGCCAAGCGTGGCAACTACTCGCTGATGCGGATCGGCATCCCCGCCCTGGCCGGTCTGTCGGTCATGCACGGGCTGATCCCGCCGCACCCCGGCCCGCTGGTCGCCATCGACGCGCTGGGCGCCAACCTCGGTGTCACGCTCGCCCTGGGTGTCCTGGTCGCCATCCCGACCGTGATCATCGCCGGTCCGCTCTTCTCCAAGTACGCCGCCCGCTGGGTGGACATCCCGGCCCCCGAGAACATGATTCCGGCGCGTCCCTCGGAGGACCTGGAGAAGCGCCCCGGCTTCGGCACCACCGTCGCGACCGTCCTGCTGCCCGTCGTCCTGATGCTGGCCAAGGCGCTGGTCGACATCGTCGTGGACGACCCGGACAACGGTCTGCAGAAGGTCACCGACGTCATCGGCTCGCCGCTGATCGCGCTGCTCGCGGCCGTGCTCGTCGGCATGTTCACGCTGGGCCGCGCGGCCGGCTTCACCAAGCAGCGGCTCTCCTCGACCGTCGAGAAGTCCCTCGCTCCGATCGCGGGCGTGCTGCTGATCGTCGGCGCGGGCGGCGGCTTCAAGCAGACGCTGATCGATGTCGGCGTGGGCCAGATGATCCTGGACTTCTCCAAGAACTGGTCGATCCCGGCCCTGCTGCTGGCCTGGCTGATCGCCGTGGCGATCCGGCTCGCGACCGGCTCGGCGACCGTGGCGACGATCTCGGCGGCCGGCCTGGTGGCCCCGCTCGCGGAGGGCATGGGCACGAGCGAGACGGCGCTCCTGGTGCTGGCGATCGGTGCCGGTTCGCTCTTCTTCAGCCACGTCAACGACGCGGGTTTCTGGCTGGTGAAGGAGTACTTCGGGATGACCGTCGGTCAGACGATCAAGACCTGGTCGGTGATGGAGACGATCATCTCGGTCGTCGGCATCGTCTTCGTCCTGCTGCTGTCGCTGGTGTTGTAGCCACGGCCCCGACTCCCCCGCACACGGACCGGGTCCGGATGCCTCCCGAGGCGACCGGGCCCGGTCCTGTGCTTGCCGCCGCGTGCCAGACTTCGGGGCATGGAGCAGACCGAGAGCGCCGAACAGGTGGAGACCCGCGAGCCGGTGGAGGACCCCGAGTCCCTCAAGCCCTTGGCGCTGGCCTTCCCCGGGCCGCTGCGCGACCAGTTGGTGGCCGCGGTCCTGTCGGGCGAGAAGACCTCGACGACGGGCCTCATGGTGGAGTACGAGGCGGAGGGCGAGGAGCTGCCGCGCGTCGGCGAACGCTGGGCCCTGCTCGACTCGGACGAGCGGCCGGTGGCCGTGGTGGAGACCACGGAGGTACGGGTGCTGCCCGTCGGGGAGATCGACCTCCCGTTCGCGATCGACGAGGGCGAGGGGTACACGACGGTCGCCGAGTGGCGGGATTCTCATGACCGGTTCTGGCACGGCGCCGAGATGCGGGATTTCCTCGGGGACCCGGAGTTCACGGTGACCGACGCGACGATGGCCGTCGCCGAGCGGTTCAAGGTCGTACGCCGGCTGGGCTGAGGGCCGTAGGGCTGTGGGGGGGGGCCCCCGGGGGCGGCCCCCCCCCCCCCCCGGCGCCGCCCCAACACCGCCGGGGCCGAGCCCCCCGACCCCCCGCGCACCCGCCCCGCCCGGGGCGGCGC
>NZ_JBHWBS010000116.1:12550-23645 GCF_042735655.1 Streptomyces sp. NPDC059567
CGCGCCCCCCCGCCCCGTCGCCGAGGGTCGTGCGCTAGAGGGCCGGCGGGCGGTGGGGGTCGGGGGTAGCGGTTTGGGGGGGCCCCGCGCGCGCCCCGCCACCCGAGCCGCCGGGCCTCGGCCCTGACCCGCCGGGCCCTGACCCCGAGCCGCGCCTGACCCCGAGCCGCGCCTGACGCGCCGTCTAGCCGACCGCCTTCGCCGCCGCCCGGCCCGCCGCGCGGCCCGAGAAGATGCAGCCTCCGAGGAAGGTCCCCTCCAGGGACCGGTATCCGTGGACGCCTCCGCCGCCGAACCCGGCCGCCTCGCCCGCCGCGTACACCCCTTCCAGAACCTCGCCGTCCTCCTTGAGGACCCGCGACGACAGATCCGTCTCCAGGCCACCGAGCGACTTCCGGGTGAGGATGTTCAGGCGTACGGCGATCAGCGGGCCGGCCTTGGGGTCCAGGATCCGGTGCGGGGACGCCGTACGGATCAGCTTGTCGCCCAGGTACTTGCGGGCGCCCCGGATAGCCGTGATCTGAAGGTCCTTGGTGAAGGGATTGGCGATCTCCCGGTCCCGGGCGGTGATCTCGCGGCGCAGCTCCGCCTCGTCGATCAGCGGCTCGTCGGTCAGGGCGTTCATGCCCCGGACGAGGGCGGCCAGGTCCTTCTCCACGACGAAGTCGACGCCGTGGTCCATGAAGGCCTTCACCGGCCCCGGCACGTCCGCGCGGGCCCGGCCGATGACGTCCCGGACCGACTTGCCGGTGAGATCGGGGTTCTGCTCGGAGCCGGAGAGGGCGAACTCCTTGCCGATGATGCGCCGGTCGAGCACGAACCAGGTGTGGTCGTACCCGGTCTTCATGATGTGCTCGAGCGTGCCGAGGGTGTCGAAGCCGGGGAAGAGGGGGACGGGCAGCCGGCGGCCGCGGGCGTCCAGCCAGAGCGAGGACGGCCCCGGCAGGATGCGGATGCCGTGCTTGGCCCAGATCGGGTTCCAGTTCTCGATGCCCTCGGTGTAGTGCCACATCCGGTCGCGGTTGATGTGGTGGGCCCCGGCGGCCTCGGTGATGCCGAGCATCAGCCCGTCCACATGCGCCGGCACGCCGGAGAGCAGCTTCGCGGGCGGGGTGCCGAGCCGGTCCGGCCACTGCGTGCGGACGAGATCGTGGTTGCCGCCGATGCCGCCCGAGGTGACGATCACCGCCTGGGCCCGGAGTTCGAAGGTGCCGGTGGCCTCCCGGCTGCTGGCGGTGCCGCGCTCGGCGGTGGAGGGCTCCAGGATCTCGCCGCTGACGGTGTCCACGGCGCCCGCCGTACGGCCGAGGCCGGTGACTCGGTGGCGGAAGCGGAAGGTGACGAGGCCCCGGGCGACGCCCTCGCGCACCCGCTGCTCGAAGGGGGTGACGAGGCCGGGGCCGGTGCCCCAGGTGATGTGGAAGCGGGGCACCGAGTTGCCGTGCCCGTTCGCGTCGTACCCGCCGCGCTCGGCCCAGCCGACGACCGGGAAGAAGCGCACGCCGCGGGAGTGCAGCCAGCTGCGCTTCTCGCCCGCGGCGAAGTCGACGTACGCCTCCGCCCAGCGCCGCGGCCAGTGGTCCTCCTTGCGGTCGAACCCGGCGGTGCCGAGCCAGTCCTGGAGGGCGAGCTCATGGCTGTCCTTGATCCGCATCCGGCGCTGCTCGGGCGAGTCCACGAGGAAGAGACCGCCGAAGGACCAGTGGGCCTGGCCGCCGAGGGACTGCTCCGGCTCCTGGTCGAGCAGGATCACGCTCCAGCCCGCCTCCACGAGTTCGGCGGTGGCGACGAGCCCGGCGAGGCCGGCTCCGATCACGATCACATCAGCGTCGTACGACATGGACCGAATCTTGGATACACGGATGTATCGAGTCAACAGTTCGGACCGCGCATGCCTCTCCCGCTTCCTAATGCCAAGCATTAATATGAGTGCATGGCGAGGACATCGGGACCCGAGACCAGGGACAAGCTGATCCGCGCGGCGGAGGAGATCTTCGCCGCCCAGGGCGTCGACGGCGCCCAGCTCCGCGACATCGTCGCCTTGGCGGGACAGAGCAATCCCTCGGCCGTGCAGTACCACTTCGGCTCCCGCGGCGGCCTCCTCGACGCGGTGATGGCCGGCCGCCAGCGCCGTACGGAGAAGGTCCTCGCCCCTCTCCTCGCCGCGGCGGCCGACGAACCGCACGCGCTGATCCGCGCCCTCGTCACCGCCGAGGCGAGCGAGCTGCGCACCGAGAGCGGACTGCGCTGCCTGCGGATCTCCGCGCAGCTCAGCCATGAGAGCGGTGTCCGCACCCGCACCCCCCATCCCACGCTCGACGGCACCGTGTACTGGCGGCTGATCGAGCGGGTCGAGGCCTGTCTGACCGCGCTGCCCGAGCCGCTGCGCCTGGAGCGCCTCGACCTGGCGCTCACCGTCGTCGGCGCGGCCATGGCCGACCGGGCCAGGCAGCACCTCGACGGCACCCGACCGCTCACGAACGAGGCGCTCTTCCTCGCCGATCTCGTCGAGACCACCACCGCCCTGCTCCGGGCTCCGCTGCCCGCGATCCGAGAGGACCTTCCATGAACGAGCCCACCGCCGTCCCCGCGCCCACCCGCCTCCACGACCTCACCGGCCGGACCGTCCTCGTCACCGGCGGTGCCCGCGGGCTGGGCGCCGAGGCCGCACGGCAGGCCGTCGCCGCGGGAGCGAACGTCGTGATCACCGATGTGCTGGACGAGGAGGGCAGGGCGACCGCGGCCGAGCTGGGCCAGCGGGCGCGGTTCCTCCACCACGACGTCACCTCCGAGGAGGAGTGGGCCGCGGCGGTGGCGTACGCGGTCGCCGAGTTCGGAGGTCTGCACGGTCTGGTCAACAACGCGGGGATCGCCAGCGGCGCGTTCCTGGAGAGCGAGTCCGTCGAGAACTTCCGCAAGGTGCTCGACATCAATCTGACAGGCGTCTTCATCGGGATGAAGGCAGCGATACCGGCGATGAAGGAGGCAGGCGGCGGCTCGATCGTCAACATCTCCTCGGCGGCCGGTCTGATGGGTCTCGCCCTGACCGCGGGTTACGGCGCCTCCAAGTGGGGCGTACGCGGGCTGACGAAGATCGGCGCGGTGGAGCTGGGCACGGCGGGGATCCGCGTCAACTCGGTCCACCCCGGCATGACGTACACCCCGATGACGGCGGTCGTCGGCATCGAGCGCGGCGAGGGCAAGTACCCGAACACCCCCATGGGGCGGGTCGGTGAGGCGCCCGAGATCGCGGGCGCCGTCGTCTTCCTGCTGTCGGACGCGGCGTCGTACATGACGGGCGCGGAGCTGGCCGTGGACGGGGGCTGGACGACCGGTCCGACGGTCAAGTACGTGATGGGCCAGTGAGGACGCGTCGCACCGGCCGGTGATTTCATGGCGGGGTGACGAACCCCGCCGAAGAGATCCTGGACGTCGTCGACGAGGACGACGAGGTGGTCGGACAGGCCCCGCGCGCCGAGGTGTACGCGCGGGGCCTGATCCATCGCTGCGCCTTCATCCAGGTACGGGACGCCCAGGACCGGATCTTCGTACACCGCCGCACGCCGTCGAAGCTGGTCTATCCGTCCCTGTACGACATGTTCGTCGGCGGGGTCGTCGGCGCGGGCGAGTCGTACGACGAGGCCGCGCTGCGCGAGGCCGAGGAGGAACTGGGCGTGACCGGCCTGCCTCGGCCGGAACCGCTGTTCCGCTTCCTGTACGACTCCGGGGGCGTCGTGGGGAAGTGGTGGTCCGCCGTCTACGAGGTGCGCTGCACGTTGCCGGTGCGCCCCCAGGTGGAGGAGGTCGCCTGGCATGCCTTCCTGCCGGAGGCGGAGGTGGTCGAGCGGCTCGGGGAGTGGACCTGGGTCCCGGACGGCCTGGCGGCCTTTGAACGACTGCGCGCGCACCGCGGTTAAGGTTCCCGGGTGAGTGACTTCGTGCAGAGTCTGCGGCTGTGGTTCGCGCCGCAGCGGATCCGGGACGAGGGCGAGACTCCGGACTACCGGTTCTCGCTCGCCAACGAGCGCACCTTCCTCGCCTGGATCCGGACCGCGTTGGCGCTCGTCGGCGGCGGTTTCGCCGTCGACCAGTTCCTGCCCGATCTGCGCTGGGGGGTACGGGTCGGGCTCTCGCTGGCGCTGCTCGGCGCGGGCGTGCTGTGCGCGCTCCGGGCGGTGAACCACTGGGTCCGGTGCGAGCGCGCGATGCGGCGCGGCGAGGACCTGCCGGTGTCACGGTTCCCGACGGTGCTGAGTCTCGCGGTGGCCGTGGTGGCGCTGGCGATGGTGGTGGTCATCGTCTTCGGCTGGGCCGGGCGGTGACGCAGCCGACGACGCCGGGCCGGGACCCGGGGCTGCAGCCGGAGCGGACGCGGCTCGCGTGGCGGCGTACGACGCTGACCTGCACGGTCGTGGCCGTGCTCGCCGCGAAGGCGGCGATCAGTGACGAGATCACGGCAGCCGGGGTCGCGGGCGCGGCGCTGTCGGCACTGGTCTGGGTGGGGTTCCTGGCCGTCGCCCACCGCCGGATCCACGCCCTGGACGCGGCTCGGCCGGGTCCGCTCTCGCACCGGGGCGCGCTGCTCGCGACGGTCTGCACGATCGCGCTGGCGGCATTCGCGGTCGCGGTGGTGCTCTGACGGACGGCGGCTCTGGCGCGGGCGCGGGGGCTCTCCGGCGGGCGCGGTGGTGCTCTGACGGACGGCGGGGGCTCTGGCGCGGGCGCGGGGGCTCACCGGCGGGCGCGGGGGCTCACCGGCGGGCGCGGGGGCTCACCGGCGGGCGCGGGGGCTCACCGGCGGGCGCGGGGGCTCACCGGCGGGCGCGGGGCTCTCCGGCGGGCGCGGGGCTGCTCTGGCGGGCGCGGGGGCTCTCTGACGGGCGCCGGGGGCTCGATCCGGGGTTTCGCCGGGTTCTGGGGCCTTGCTAGTCGGGCCACTCCACCGTGACCACGACCTTGCCGCTCAGGCCGCCCTCGGCGTTGGCGCGCTGGGCGTCGGCCGCCTGTTCCAGCGGGAAGCTCCGGGCGACCCGTACGGAGAGCACCCCCTCCTCGACCAGCTCCGCGAGCGCGGCGAGGTCACGGGGGTCAGGACGGACCCAGAAGTAGCGGCCGCCGAGGCCGATGACCTCGCCGTCGGCGATCGAGGCGAGGCGGCCTTCGGGGGCCAGCACCCGGGGGGTGAGCTTGAGGAACGGGCCGCCGATCGTGTCGAAGACCGCGTCCACGCCGTCCGGCGCCAGCTCGCGGACCTGCGCCACGAAGGTGCTCTCGTCGAACAGGACCGGCTCCGCGCCCAGCTCCCTGATCCGCTCCTGGCCCGCCTCGCGCGCCGCGCCGATCACCCGGCAGCCGAGGTGGCGGGCGATCTGGACGGCCATGGAGCCGACCCCGCCCGCCGCCGCATGCACCAGGACGGTCTCGCCGGAGCGGACGGCGAGGGCCTGGTGGAGTACTTGGTAGGCGGTCAGTCCGGCCAGCGGCAGGGCGGCGGACTCCTCGAAGCTCATGGTGCGCGGCTTGCGGGCGAGGGTACGGACCGGGGCGGCGACGTACTCGGCGAAGGTGCCGCGGGCGAGGAAGTCCTCGCGGACGTAGCCCATGACCTCGTCCCCGACGGTGAACTCGGTGACCGAGACCCCGGGCTGGACGACGACGCCGGAGACGTCCCAGCCGGGGATGACGGGGAAGACGGCGTCGATCATCCCGTCGAGGTAGCCGGCCTGTGCCTTCCAGTCGACGGGGTTCACCGCGGCGGCCCGCACCTTGACGAGCACGTCGTCGGGCCCGACCTTCGGGTCGGGCCGCTCGCCGTACTCGAGCACCTCGGGTCCCCCGTAGCGGCTGTAGCTGATCGCCTTCATACCCCGAACGATCACGTCGCCCCCCGCGCCCCGCAAGCCGGATTGGCCCGGCAGAGCGGGTCGGGGGTGCGGCGACGCGTGGGCCGAAGCCCAGGTCGATACAGGGACGAGACGGGCATTTCGGACTAGCCTGGGGTGGTCATATCCCTTCACAGAGGCGATGCCATGACCGTTCTCCACCACGAGCACCCCACCCACGCGCACACGCACGGCCCGTCGTGCGGACACACCGCCGTCACGCACCGGGACCACGTCGACTACGCCCACGACGGGCACCTGCACCGCGAACACGCCGGGCACTGGGACGAGTGCGAGCCCACGTCGCACGTCGCGCACACCCACCCCGACCACACGCACGGGCCGGAGTGCGGGCACACGGCCGTCGCGCACGGGGACCACGTCGACTACGTCCACGACGGGCATCGGCACGCGGCGCACGGCAACCACTGGGACGACCACTGAACTTCCCCTGAACGGGCCCGACCGGCAGGCACACTTGTCTCCCTGCCCTTGCCAGTCGGGCCCGTCCTTCACGTCCGGGGGGATTCCTTGTCCGTCACCGATCCGTATGTCGTCCGCCTCGCGCCGCACGTGCATGCCTTCGTCCAGCCGGACGGCGGCTGGTGCCTGAACAACGCCGGGTTCGTGGGCGACGCCCACGAGACGCTGCTCGTGGACACGGCCGCGACCGAGCGGCGGGCGCGGCTGCTGCGCGAGGCGGTCCTCGCCGAGGGGCTGCCGCTCCCCCGCACCATCGTCTCCACGCACCACCACGGTGACCACACCTACGGCAACGGGGTGTTCCTGCCGGAGGCTCGGATCGTCGGGCACGACAACTGCCGGGTGGAACAGCTCGCGGCCGGGCGTCAGCTCCATCTGCTCTGGCCCCAGACCGACTTCGGCGAGGTCGCGGTGGAGCCGCCCTCGCTGACGTACAGCGAGCGGCTGACGCTGTACGTGGGTGATCTGGAGGTGCGTGTGCTGCACCCGGGGCCGGCGCACACGACCGGCGACTCGATCGTCCATCTCCCGGAGCAGGGCGTCGTCTTCACCGGGGACCTGGTCTTCCACGGTGGGACGCCGTTCCTGCCGATGGGTTCGCTGTCCGGTTCGCTGCGGGCGCTGGGCGTGCTGCGCGCGCTGGACGCGCCGACGGTGGTGCCCGGGCACGGTCGGGTCACCGACCCGTCGGCGTACGACGCGACGGAGCGCTATCTGCGCTGGGTCGCCGAGCTGGCGCGCGAGGGCCACGCGAAGGGGGCGACGCCGCTGGAGACCGCCCGCCGGGCGGACCTCGGGGAGTTCGCGGCCTGGCGGGAGAGCGAGCGGCTGGTGGCGAACCTGCACCGGGCGTACGCGGAGCTGGACGGGCTGCCCGAAGGATCCCCACTGGACGCGGCGGTGGTCTTCGGCGACATGGCGGCGATGAACGGGGGCGTGCCGGTGGCCTGCCACGCGTGACGCCGTGGGCCACGCGGCACACCGAGGGCCAACGGTAAGCGCAGGGCCACGCGGGCCACACGCGGACGCAGGGCCTCGTGGCGCCCGAGCCCTCCCCGACCCGGGGTACGCCTTACGCGCTCCAGGTCGGGTCCAACCGCCGCATCGCCGCCGCGTCGTCGCGGTTGCGCAGGGTGCCGTCGTCGTCCAGCCAGCGGCGGTGGAGGGCGGCCAGGGCCTCGCGGTCCAGGTCGACGCCGAGGCCCGGGGTGTCGGAGACCGTCAGGCGGCCGTCGTGGAAGGTGGCGCGGGTGGTGACCACGTCCTCGGTCTGCCAGGGGTAGTGGGTGTCGCAGGCGTGGTCGAGGTGGGGCAGGGTCGCGGCGACCTGGGTCATCGCGGCCAGACTGATGCCGAGGTGAGTGTTGGAGTGCATGGAGAGCCCGACGCCGTACGTGCGGCAGAGCGCGGCCAGTTCCCGGGTGCGGTGCAGGCCGCCCCAGTAGTGGTGGTCGCAGAGCACGATCCGTACCGCGTCGCGGGCGAAGGCCTCGGGGACCTCCTCGAAGGTCGTGACGCACATGTTCGTCGCGAGCGGCACGTCCGCGCGGGCGGCGACCTCGGCCATCGCGTCCGTACCGGTCGCCGGGTCCTCCAGGTACTCCAGGACGTCCTTCAGCTCCCGCGCCACCTCCAGCGCGGTCTCGACCGACCAGGCACCGTTCGGGTCGAGGCGGAGCGGCCGGCCGGGAAATTCCTCGGCCAGGGCGCGGATCGCGGCGACCTCCTGTTCGGGAGGCAAGACGCCGCCCTTGAGCTTGAAGGAGCGGAAGCCGTACGTCCGGTCGAAGCGGCGGGCCTGTTCGACGATGCCCGCCGGGTCGAGGGCCGCTCCCCAGTCGTCCGTTCCCTCGAACTTGTAGAAGAGGTACGCGCTGTACTCCACGGAGTCGCGAACCTTGCCGCCGAGGAGGGCGTGGACGGGCAGGCCGAGGGTCTTGCCCAGGGCGTCCAGGCAGGCGACCTCGAAGGCCGAGACGACGGAGAGCCGGAGCTTGTCCGCGGTCTGGACCCCGCGCAGACCGCCCGCGTCGACCCGGTCGTCGACGGCCCGTGAGTCACCGCACACCTGCGCGGCCAGCGAGAACAGGCCATTCACGTCCGTGACCGAACGGCCGGGAAGCGCCTCGGCCAGGGGTCGTGCGAGGTCCAGGTACTTCGTATCGCCGTACGTCTCGCCGAGGCCGACGACACCGCCACGCGTGACGACCTCGACCACGAGCCGGGGCGTGTAGGGCTGGTGCACACCCTGGGTGTTGAGCAGAGGCGGATCGGAGATCAGGATCGGGGTCAGCCGGACTTCCTCGACGAACAGCTCTGGATTCATATGTGAACCCTATTCACGGGTCCGACCGAAGACCAGACCGCCGACACCGCTTTCCCCTCCGAACCCTGGACGACATACCGACTGGTCGGTCATCATGAACGCCGACCCGCCCCGCGTCCCCGGAGGTACACACGATGAGCGCAGTCCAGCCGCCAGGTCTCGATCCCGAGCAGTTGCGCGGATTCCTCGACCGCGAGCGGCCCGGACTCGTCGGCGGCCCGCTGACCGCCCGGCTGATCGAGGGCGGCAGGTCCAACCTCACATACGTCGTCACCGACGGCACCGGGCAGTGGGTCGTCCGCAGGCCCCCGCTCGGCCACGTGCTTGCCACCGCGCACGACATGAAGCGCGAGCACCGCGTGATCAGCGCCCTGCACGGCACGGCCGTGCCCGTCCCCGAGCCCGTGCTGCTCTGCGAGGACGACAGCGTGCTCGGGGCGCCGTTCTACGTCATGGAGTACGTCGCCGGCACGCCGTACCGCTCGGCCGAGCAGCTCGCCCCGCTCGGCCCCGAGCGCACCCGCGAGGCCGTCCTCGGCCTGGTCGACACGCTCGTCGACCTGCATGCCGTCGACCCGGCGGAGGTCGGTCTGGGCGACTTCGGGCGGCCCGACGGCTTCCTCGACCGGCAGCTGCGCCGCTGGGGCAAGCAGCTCGACGCCTCGCGCAACCGCGAGCTGGCCGGCATCGACGAGCTGCACGCCGCGCTCGGCCGTGCGCTCCCGGCCTCGCCCGCCCCGACCGTCGTCCACGGCGACTACCGCCTGGACAACGTCCTGATCGGCGAGGACGACCGCATCAAGGCCGTCCTCGACTGGGAGATGTCCACGCTCGGCGACCCGCTGACCGACCTCGGCCTGCTCGCGATGTACAGCGCGCCGCTCGACGTCCCGCACTCCCCCGTCAGCACGACCGCCACGGCCGCCGGCCACCCCACGCCCGCCGAGCTGATCGAGCGCTACGCCGCCCGCTCGGGCCGCGACACCTCCGCCATCTCCTGGTACACGGCCTTCGCCTGGTTCAAGCTCGCCGTGATCCTGGAGGGCATCCACTACCGGTACACCCTCGGCCAGACCGTCGGCGCCGGCTTCGACCGCATCGGCGAACTCGTCCCCGTCTTCATCGAGCACGGCCTCACCACCCTTCAGGAAGGCTGATCCGCCATGGACTTCGCATTCGACGCACGGACCGAGGAGCTGCGGGCGAAGCTGCTCGCCTTCATGGACGAGCACGTCTACCCCGCCGAGCAGACCGCGCACGAGCAGCGGGCGCTGCTCGCCTCGCCGTGGGACACCCCGCAGATCGTCGAGGACCTGAAGGCCGAAGCCCGCCGCCAGGGCCTGTGGAACCTCTTCCTGCCCGACGCCGAGCACGGAGCGGGGCTGACCAATCTCCAGTACGCGCCGCTGGCGGAGATCACCGGCCGCAGCCCCGAGTTGGCCCCCACGGCCCTCAACTGTGCCGCCCCCGACACCGGGAACATGGAGGTGCTCGCCCAGTTCGGCGACGAGGCGCAGAAGAAGCAGTGGCTGGAGCCGCTGCTGGCCGGCGAGATCCGCTCGGCGTTCGCGATGACCGAGCCCGAGGTCGCCTCCTCCGACGCGACGAACATCGAGACCCGGATCACGCGGGAGGGCGACGAGTACGTCCTCAACGGCCGCAAGTGGTACATCTCCGGGGCGATGAACCCCGACTGCAAGATCTTCATCGTGATGGGCAAGACCGACCCGGAGGGCGCCGACGTGCGCCGCCAGCAGTCGATGGTCCTCGTCCCGCGCGACACCCCCGGTGTCGAGGTGCGGCGGGCGATGCAGGTGTACGGCTACGAGGACCACTCCCACGGCGGCCATGCCGAGGTGCTGTTCCACGACGCGCGCGTCCCGGTCTCGAACCTGATCGGCGCGGAGGGCGGCGGCTTCGCCATCGCCCAGGCCCGCCTCGGCCCGGGCCGGATCCACCACTGCATGCGGCTGATCGGCATGGCCGAGCGGGCGATCGAGTTGATGTGCCGCCGGGCCGTGTCCCGTACCGCCTTCGGCAAGGCGATCGCACAGCAGGGGGTCGTGCAGAACTGGATCGCCGACGCCCGGGTGACGGTCGAGCAGCTGCGCCTGCTCGTCCTCAAGACCGCCTGGCTGATGGACACCGTCGGCAACCGGGGCGCGCACACGGAGATCCAGGCCATCAAGATCGCGACCCCGCGCGCGGTCGTCGACATCATCGACAGGGCTGTGCAGGTGCACGGCGCGGGCGGGGTGTCGCAGGACTTCCCGCTGGCCCAACTCTGGGCCGCGGCGCGGACGCTGAAGCTGGCGGACGGCCCGGACGAGGTGCACCAGCGGTCGCTGGCCCGGCGGGAGCTGAAGAAGTACCTGTGAGCCGGAGACGGCGCCCGGGGCGGAAT
>NZ_JBHWBS010000117.1:0-23173 GCF_042735655.1 Streptomyces sp. NPDC059567
ACCTGTCACAGGTACCGGGGCCCTTCCCGTACGACCTCGTCAGCCGCCGAACTCCTCCAGGCCCTTCAGCGCCTGGTCCAGCAGCGCCTGGCGGCCCTCCAGCTCACGGCCCAGCTTGTCGGCCTTGGCGTCGTTGCCCGCCGCGCGGGCCGCGTCGATCTGCTTCTGCAGCTTGTCGACCGCGTCCTGCAGCTGACCGGTCAGACCCGCGGCACGCGCGCGTGCCTCCGGGTTGGTCCGGCGCCACTCCGACTCCTCGGCCTCCTGGAGTGCCCGCTCCACCGCGTGCATCCGGCCCTCGACCTTCGGCCGGGCGTCGCGCGGCACGTGGCCGATGGCCTCCCAGCGCTCGTTGATGGAGCGGAAGGCCGCGCGCGCCGCCTTCAGATCCGTCACGGGCACCAGCTTCTCGGCCTCGACCGCGAGCTCCTCCTTCAGCTTGAGGTTCTCGGTCTGCTCCGCGTCCCGCTCGGCGAAGACCTCGCCGCGCGCCGCGAAGAACACGTCCTGGGCGCCGCGGAAGCGGTTCCACAGGTCGTCCTCGTGCTCGCGCTGGGCGCGGCCCACCGCCTTCCACTCCGCCATCAGCTCGCGGTAGCGGGCGGCCGTGCCACCCCAGTCCGTGGAGTTGGAGAGCGACTCGGCCTCGGCGACCAGCTTCTCCTTGGCCTTGCGGGCCTCCTCGCGCTGCGCGTCCAGCGAGGCGAAGTGCGCCTTGCGGCGCTTGGAGAACGCCGAGCGGGCATGCGAGAAGCGGTGCCACAGCTCGTCGTCCGACTTCCGGTCGAGCCGCGGAAGGCCCTTCCAGGTGTCCACGAGCGCGCGCAGCCGCTCACCGGCGGCCCGCCACTGCTCGCTCTGCGCCAGCTCCTCGGCCTCCTTGACCAGGGCCTCCTTGGCGCCCCGCGCCTCGTCGGTCTGCTTGGCCTTCTGGACCTTGCGCTCCTCGCGGCGCGACTCCACCGTCTCGACCAGCTTGTCGAGACGAGTGGTCAGCGCGGCGAGGTCACCCACGGCGTGATGCTCGTCGACCTGCTGCCGGATGTGGTCGATCGCGGCAGTGGCGTCCTTCGCCGAGAGGTCGGTGGTCTTCACCCGCTTCTCGAGGAGGCCGATCTCGACAACCAAGCCCTCGTACTTGCGCTCGAAGTAGGCCAGTGCCTCCTCGGGAGTGCCGGCCTGCCACGATCCGACGACCTTCTCGCCCTCGGCAGTACGCACGTACACGGTGCCCGTCTCGTCGACGCGGCCCCACGGGTCGCTGCTCACAGCGCCTCCTCCACATGATGCCGCTGAGGGGGTTGTGCCCCCTGGGCATCGTCCACAGTTTCCCGGCGGGCCTCGCCCGCCCTCAACAACGCGGATACAGGACCGCGCTGCACAACGCCAATCTAGGCGACCGGCCGCCCGGCTGTCCGCACTCAGCGCGACCGAAATTCAACGGTCACGCCGTGCGTCACTTCTTGGTGACCGTGGCCTTCTCGATGGTGACGGGCTTCTTGGGCGCGCCGTCCTTGGCACCGCCCTCGACCCCGGCCTTCGCGACCTCCTGGACGGCCTTGAGGCCCGCCGCGTCGATCTTCCCGAAGGGGGTGTAGCTCGGCGGCAGCTTCGTGTCCTTGTAGACGAGGAAGAACTGGCTGCCGCCCGTGCCCGGCTGACCGGTGTTGGCCATCGCCACCGTTCCGGCCGGGAACGTCACCGAGCCGTCCGCGCCGGCCTTGCCGAGGGAGTCCAGGTTCTCGTCCGGAATGGTGTAGCCCGGGCCGCCGGTGCCGTCGCCCTTCGGGTCACCGCACTGGAGGACGAAGATGCCGTCGGTGGTGAGCCGGTGACACTTCGTCCCGTCGAAGTACTTCTTGTCGGCCAGGTGCTTGAAGGAGTTCACCGTCCGCGGGGTCTTCGCCGCGTCCATGGTGATGGAGACGTCGCCCTCGTTCGTCTTCAAGGCCATCGTGTACGTGGCCTTCTTGTCGACGGTCATCGCCGGCTCGGGCGTGGTCGACTCGCTCGCCGTGGGCGTCGGGGCGTCGCTCGCCGCGGCGTCGTCGGAGCCCTTCTTGCCGCTGTCGGTCAGCGCCACCGAGGCGTACACGGCGCCACCCGCGGCCAGGACCACGGCCAGCGAGGCGGCGATGACGGTGTTGCGGCGCCTGGCCTTCAGCCGCGCCTCCTGCCGTCGCTGCTGCTGCCGTACGTACTTCTCCCTGGCGAGCTGCCGCCGCCGCTGATCGCTGCTGACCACCGGGTCTGCTCCTTGTCGCTCGTGCGTTCCTGCCCTGGCCGGGTGTGCCCGTACCGTATACGGGTTGGCTGTGGAATACGCAGCGCCGGTAGGCTCTGATCTGCCGCTTCCGCTCCGCCGCACCACCGTGCCGGACGACATTTAAGGACGATCGTGCTGATTGCCGGGTTCCCCGCCGGGGCCTGGGGGACCAACTGCTATCTGGTCGCCCCCGCCGCAGGCGAGGAGTGCGTGATCATCGACCCGGGCCACCAGGCCGCCCAGGGAGTCGAGGAGACGCTTCGAAAGCATCGGCTCAAGCCCGTCGCGGTGGTCCTCACCCATGGCCACATCGACCATGTCGCCTCCGTCGTCCCGGTCTGCGGCGCCCATGACGTACCCGCGTGGATCCACCCCTCCGACCGGTACATGATGAGCGACCCGGAGAAGGCCCTCGGCCGCTCCATCGGGATGCCGCTCATGGGCGAGCTGACCGTGGGCGAGCCGGACGACGTGCACGAGCTCACGGACGGCGCGAAGCTGGACCTCGCCGGGCTGGAGTTCTCCGTCGCCCATGCGCCCGGTCATACCAAGGGGTCGGTGACCTTCCAGATGCCGCAGACCACGGAGATCCCCTCCGTGTTCTTCTCGGGCGATCTGCTCTTCGCCGGCTCCATCGGACGCACCGACCTGCCCGGCGGTGACATGGACGAGATGCTCGAATCGCTGGCCCGCGTGTGCCTGCCGCTCGACAACTCGACCGTGGTGCTGTCGGGACACGGTCCCCAGACGACCATCGGCCAGGAGCGCGCCACCAACCCGTACCTGCGGGACGTGGCGGCCG
Source organism: Streptomyces sp. NPDC059567 (assembly GCF_042735655.1). Taxonomy (NCBI): domain Bacteria; kingdom Bacillati; phylum Actinomycetota; class Actinomycetes; order Kitasatosporales; family Streptomycetaceae; genus Streptomyces; species Streptomyces sp. NPDC059567. Next base: position 3,069 of record NZ_JBHWBS010000117.1, read on the forward strand.
GCCTCGGGAGCACGAAGGCTCCCCGACGAGGAATGTGACGAGACTTTCGTGAGCACCTTCAAGGCCCCCAAGGGCACGTACGACCTGATCCCGCCGTACTCCGCGAAGTACCTGGCGGTTCGTGACGCCATCTCCGGACCGCTGCGGAAGTCCGGCTACGGCTACATCGAGACGCCCGGCTTCGAGGACGTCAACCTCTTCGCGCGCGGCGTCGGCGAGTCCACCGACATCGTCACCAAGGAGATGTACACCCTCACGACCAAGGGCGGCTCCGAGCTGGCGCTGCGTCCCGAGGGCACCGCGTCCGTGCTGCGCGCCGCCCTGGAGGCAAGCCTGCACAAGCAGGGCAACCTGCCGGTCAAGCTCTGGTACTCCGGCTCGTACTACCGCTACGAGCGCCCCCAGAAGGGCCGTTACAGGCACTTCTCCCAGGTCGGTGCCGAGGCGATCGGCGCCGAGGACCCGGCGCTCGACGCCGAGCTGATCATCCTTGCCGACGACGCGTACCGCTCGCTGGGCCTGCGGAACTTCCGCATCCTGCTGAACTCGCTCGGGGACAAGGAGTGCCGCCCCGTCTACCGGGAGGCGCTGCAGACCTTCCTCCGGGGTCTTGACCTCGACGAGGAGACGCTGCGCCGGGCTGACATCAACCCGCTGCGCGTCCTCGACGACAAGCGCGAGTCCGTGCAGAAGCAGTTGGTCGGCGCGCCGCTGCTGCGCGACTACCTGTGCGACGCGTGCAAGGCGTACCACGAGGAGGTGCGCGCGCTGATCACCGCGGCGGGTGTGGCCTTCGAGGACGACGCCAAGCTGGTGCGCGGCCTGGACTACTACACGCGGACCACGTTCGAGTTCGTCCACGACGGCCTGGGCTCGCAGTCCGCGGTCGGCGGCGGTGGTCGCTACGACGGCCTCTCCGAGATGATCGGCGGCCCGGCGCTCCCGTCGGTCGGCTGGGCGCTCGGCGTGGACCGCACCGTGCTGGCCCTGGAGGCGGAGGGCGTGGCGCTGGACATCCCGGCGACCACCAGCGTCTTCGCCGTCGCGCTCGGCGAGGAGGCGCGCCGGCTGCTGTTCGCCAAGGTCACCGAGCTCCGCAAGGCGGGCGTCGCGGCGGACTTCGCGTTCGGCGGCAAGGGCCTCAAGGGTGCGATGAAGGACGCGAACCGCTCGGGCGCGCGCTTCACCCTGGTCGCCGGCGAGCGTGATCTGGCCGAGGGCGTCGTCCAGTTGAAGGACATGGAGTCCGGCGAGCAGGAGCCGGTGGCTCTGGGCGAGCTGGTCGACACCGTCCGGGCGAAGCTGGCCTGACCCGAGGCGTCAGGACGACCGGGGCCCGAAGACCACTTCTCGCGGCCCGGGCCCCGGTCGTCCTTATGTCCACCGAACGGTGGAACGGGCCCCTCGTGCGGCAGAATGACCATGGCCAGAAGCCCGCGAGTGATGGATCGGGGATATGACAGACGCAGCGGTTGACGACGCGACGCGCGGCACGATCGGCGCGAGCCGCGCCTTGGCCTGGCTGCTGGTGATCACCGGTGCCGCGGGCCTGCTCGCCGCCTGGGTCATCACCATCGACAAGTTCAAGCTCCTCGAGGACCCGAACTTCACCCCGGGCTGCAGCCTCAACCCGATCGTCTCCTGCGGCAACATCATGAAGAGCGAGCAGGCCTCGGTCTTCGGCTTCCCGAACCCGATGCTCGGTCTCGTCACCTACGCGATGGTGATCGCCATCGGCTTCGCCCTCCTCGCGGGCGCCCGCTACCGCCGCTGGTACTGGCTCGGACTGAACGCGGGCACGCTGTTCGGCGTCGGGTTCTGCACCTGGCTGATGCACCAGTCGCTGTACGAGATCAACGCCCTCTGCCTGTGGTGCTGCCTGGCATGGGTCGCCACGATCGTCATGTTCTGGTACGTGACCTCGCACAACGTCCGCCACGGTGTGATTCCCGCCCCCCGCGGCCTGCGGACCTTCTTCGACGAGTTCACCTGGGTGCTGCCCGTCCTGCACATCGGGATCATCGGGATGCTGATCCTGACGCGCTGGTGGGACTTCTGGACCTCCTGACCGGCCGGGCGGGACTGTCGGTGGCGTGACCTAGGCTTCATGACGTGGAGCCCGACCTCTTTACCGCAGCCGCCGAAGAACGCCAGGAGAAGGACCCGTCCGCCAGCCCCCTGGCCGTACGGATGCGTCCGCGCACCCTCGACGAAGTCCTCGGCCAGCAGCATCTGCTCAAGCCGGGATCTCCCCTGCGGCGGCTGGTGGGGGAGGGCGACGGAGGCCCGGCTGGCGCCTCGTCCGTGATCCTCTGGGGGCCGCCCGGCATCGGGAAGACCACCCTCGCGTACGTCGTCTCCAAAGCGACGAACAAGCGCTTCGTGGAGCTCTCCGCGATCACCGCGGGCGTCAAGGAGGTCCGCGCCGTCATCGAGGGGGCCCGGCGGGCAGCCGGCGGCTTCGGCAAGGAGACCGTCCTCTTCCTCGACGAGATCCACCGCTTCTCCAAGGCCCAGCAGGACTCCCTGCTCCCGGCGGTGGAGAACCGCTGGGTGACGCTGATCGCGGCGACGACCGAGAACCCGTACTTCTCGATCATCTCCCCCCTGCTCTCGCGCTCCCTGCTGCTCACGCTGGAGCCGCTCACCGACGACGACCTGCGCGACCTGCTGAAGCAGGCCCTCACCGAGGACCGCGGGCTCGGCGGTGCGGTCACCCTGCCCGAGGACGCCGAGGCGCATCTGCTGCGGATCGCCGGCGGCGACGCGCGGCGCGCGCTGACCGCCCTGGAGGCGGCCGCGGGCTCGGCCATCGCCAAGGGCGAGCCGGAGATCACACTCCAGACGGTCGAGGAGACCGTCGACCGGGCGGCGGTGAAGTACGACCGGGACGGCGACCAGCACTACGACGTGGCCAGCGCGCTCATCAAGTCCATCCGGGGCTCGGACGTGGACGCGGCGCTGCACTATCTGGCCCGGATGATCGAGGCGGGGGAGGACCCCCGGTTCATCGCCCGCCGTCTGATGATCTCGGCCAGCGAGGACATCGGCCTGGCCGACCCGACGGCTCTGCCGACGGCGGTCGCGGCCGCACAGGCGGTCGCGATGATCGGCTTCCCCGAGGCGGCGCTGACCCTGAGCCACGCCACGATCGCCCTGGCCCTGGCCCCCAAGTCGAACGCGGCGACGACCGCGATCTTCGCGGCCCAGGCGGACGTACGGAACGGTCTGGCGGGCCCGGTCCCCCCGCATCTGCGCGACGGCCACTACAAGGGTGCGGCCAAGCTGGGCCACGCCCAGGGGTACGTCTACCCGCACGACGTCCCGGGCGGCATCGCGGCCCAGCAGTACGCACCGGACGAGGTCCACGGCAAGCGCTACTACGAACCGACCCGCTACGGCGCGGAGGCGCGGTACGCGGACGTGGTGGAGAAGGTACGGGAGAGGCTGCGGGGCGACGGCTGACGGCGGGACCCGGGCGCGTGCACGGGCACCCGGACGACCCGGTACACTCGTGCGGAGTGCTGCGTCCCGTGTCCGGCCTCGGCCGGCGCCACCAGAACGGGACAGGCAGCCGGAGCCCCGCCTCAGGCGGGATCTCCAGGAGTGTCGCGCACCTTCGAAGGTGTCGCGGGCAACCCATCACCTCCCCGGATCCCCGGGACCAGGTGATGGGCCGTTCGCGTGCTGCACGTATGTGCCCAGACCAGGGAGCGGCTGCCCGACAGGTCCTCACGGACCAAACGGGTTTCCCCGGCTGCGGATGCGACCTCCTCTAACCCTGGTGAAGCCGTATTCGTACAGATAGAGAGGTTGGTTCATGCCGAACCAGTCCCGTCCCAAGGTCAAGAAGTCGCGTGCCCTCGGCATCGCGCTGACCCCGAAGGCCGTCAAGTACTTCGAGGCCCGCCCCTACCCGCCGGGCGAGCACGGCCGTGGCCGCAAGCAGAACTCGGACTACAAGGTCCGTCTGCTCGAGAAGCAGCGTCTGCGCGCCCAGTACGACATCTCTGAGCGTCAGATGGCCCGCGCGTACGACCGCGCCAAGAAGGCCGAGGGCAAGACGGGCGAGGCGCTGGTCGTCGAGCTCGAGCGTCGCCTCGACGCCCTGGTCCTGCGTTCGGGCATCGCCCGCACCATCTACCAGGCCCGCCAGATGGTCGTGCACGGTCACATCCAGGTCAACGGTGGCAAGGTCGACAAGCCGTCGTTCCGTGTCCGTCCCGACGACGTCGTGATGGTCCGCGAGCGCTCCCGCGAGAAGCCCCTGTTCCAGGTGGCCCGTGAGGGTGGCTTCGCCGCCGACGGTGAGACCCCGCGCTACCTGCAGGTCAACCTGAAGGCCCTGGCCTTCCGCCTCGACCGCGACCCGAACCGCAAGGAAATCCCGGTCATCTGCGACGAGCAGCTGGTCGTCGAGTACTACGCCCGCTGATCCAGCTGTCGTAGTACCACCCCCGCGGTGTTCAGCCCGCCGCTTCCCCGCCCTTACCGGTGGGGAAGCCGGCGGGCTTCCGCGTGTCCGGCGCCCGTCGTACGGAACGGCCGAGGCGCCCGGGGTCCCGCGATGCGGGTGGCCGGACCCCGACGCTCGAGCGCCCGGTCCACCGCCGCGTCCAACGAGAGCCGCTGCCCCTCACGTACCGACGCCCCGTAACGCTCCGCGCCCAGCACCTCGCCGGCCTGCCGCTCGCACAGCGCCCGCGCTCCGTTGAAGTAACCCGAGCCGAACAGCTGCAGCCCCACCGAGTCCCACACCGGCAGCGCCGCACCCTGCAGCACCGCCGCCTCCGCCGGATCGCCCTCGCTCGCCGTCACCAGCGCGAGCAGCTCGATCCCCAGCACGAGACCCACCAGGTCGTGGAAGGTGTGGTTGATGGTCACGCACTCCGCGAGCAGCTTCCGCGCCTCGCCGTGATCGCCCCCGCACCACGCCGCGTACGCCAGGACATAGAGCGCGTACGCCCTGGTCCAGCGCTCGCCGCGCTCCTCGCAGATCTCCCGCACCTCCGCGCACAGCGCGACCGCACTCTCCAGATCCCCCTGGAAGACCCGGGCCATCGCCAGCTCGACCTGCCCCATCAGCACATTGCTGTTCAGCTCGCCGAGCTCCCGGTACGCCTCCAGCGCGCTGCCGATCAGCTCCTCCGCGCGGGGCATGTCGTCGGAGAGCAGGGCCAGACAGCCCATCCGGTGCGTCGCGTACGCCTCCGCCACCGGGTTCCCGACCGAGCGGGCCCGCTCGCCGCACTCGTGGAGCGCCGCGACCGCCGCCGTGCTGTCCCCCTGCAGGATCGCCACGTAGCCGAGCACCCACAGCGCCTTCAGCCGGGCGTCATCGTGCTCCGAGCCGAGCGCCAGCGCCCGGTCCAGCCAGTGCCTGCCCTCCGCGAGTCGTCCGCACCCCGCCCAGTAGAACCAGAGCGTCCCGGCGAGATGCTGTGCCAGATGCGCCTCGTCCGGCTGCTCCAGACAGAGCTCCATGGCCGCCCGCAGATTGGGCAGCGCCGCGTCCGTGCAGGCCGCGACCTCGGCCTGGCGCGGGCTGAACCACTCCAGCTCGCACCAGGTGGCCAGCCCCATGTACCAGTCGCGGTGCCGGCGGCGCATCCGCTCCGTGTCGCCGAGCGCCGCCAGCCACTCCGCCCCGTACGCGGACACGGTGTCCAGGATCCGGTAGCGCGGACCCGCGGTGGTGTCCTCCCGCGCGACCAGCGACTGGGCGAGCAGGCCGCCGAGCACCTCCAGGACCTCGTCCGCCGGCAGGTCCGGGCCGCCGCAGACGTACTCCACCGCCTCCAGATCGAACGGTCCGGCGAAGACGGAGAGCCGTGCCCACAGCAGCCGCTCCCGCGGGGTGCAGAGCTCGTGGCTCCAGCCGATCGCCGTCCGCAGCGTCTGGTGGCGCGGCAGCCCGCCGCGCGGCCCGTCCGTCAGCAGCCGGAACCGGTCGTCGAGCCGATGCAGCACCTGCTCCACCGTGAGCAGCGGCATCCGGGCGGCCGCCAGCTCCAGGGCCAGCGGAATCCCGTCGAGCCGGCGGCACAGCTCGTGCACGACGGCTGGGTCCCGGTCGTCCGGCCCACCGGGCGCACCGGCGGCCCGGGCCCGCTCCTCGAACAGGCCCACCCCGTCCGTCTCGTCCATCGGCGCCAGCGTGAACACCGCCTCGCCGTCCACCCGCAGCGGGCGGCGGCCCATCGCGAGCACGGTCAGGCCGGGGGAGTGCCGGAGCAACTCCCGTACGAGCGGGGCGCTCTCTGCCAGGAGATGCTCGAAGCCGTCGAGGACCAGCAGGATCCGGCGCTCCGCGAGGTGCTCGGTCAGGATCTCGTGCGGGGTCCGCAGGGTGTGGTCGGTCAGCTCCAGCGCCTCGACCAGGGCGAGGGCCACCAGATCCGGGTCGCGCAGCACCGAGAGATCGGCCAGCCACACCCCGTCGACGTAGCGTTTCTGCGTGGTCGAGGCGACCTTCAGACCCAGCCGGGTCTTGCCGACACCGCCCACCCCGACGATCGTGACCAGACGGAATTCCCCCAGAAGCCGGGCCAGTTCGGCCCGCTCGTCGGCCCGTCCGATGAACCGGTTCAGCTCCGCCGGGAGGTTGCTCCTTCGCATGGGACACGGAGCGTACCCATCCGCACGCACTCCGTACAATCGGATCGAACGAGTCCCCTCCCGAGAGCCGCGATACGAGCCCTCATGCGGTACGGGGAAAGAGCCCGGGCGCGATAGGGTCGGAGGACGACTTTTGGCAAGGGCCCAACGACAAGCAGGGAGCGGTGCGGAGTGACCGGTGGAGAGGTTGCCGGGATTCTGGTGGCCGTGTTCTGGGCGATTCTCGTCTCCTTCCTCGCCGTGGTGCTGGTGAGGCTGGCGCAGACGCTCAAGGCGACCACCAAGCTGGTGGCGGACGTGACCGAGCAGGCCGTCCCGTTGCTCAGCGACGCCTCCGCCACCGTGCGGTCGGCGCAGACCCAGCTCGACCGGGTCGACGCGATCGCCTCGGACGTCCAGGAGGTCACCTCCAACGCCTCGGCGCTCTCCTCCACCGTCGCCTCCACCTTCGGCGGCCCGCTCGTCAAGGTCGCGGCCTTCGGTTACGGGGTGCGCAAGGCCCTCGGCCGCGGCCGTGACGAGGCGCCGCCGGCGCCCTCGCGACGTACCGTCGTCGTCGGTCGCACCGTGCCGGCCGCGCGACGCCGGAAGCAGAAGGGCTGACGCGCGATGTTCCGCCGTACGTTCTGGTTCACCGCAGGCGCCGCCGCCGGCGTCTGGGCCACCACCAAGGTCAACCGGAAGCTCAAGCAGCTGACCCCGGAGAGCCTCGCCGCGCAGGCGGCGAACAAGGCGATCGAGACCGGCCACCGGCTCAAGGACTTCGCCCTCGACGTCCGGGCGGGCATGGTCCAGCGCGAGGCCGAACTGGGCGAGGCCCTCGGCCTGGAAGCCCCGGTGGACGCGCCGGTCGAGCGCGAGCTCCCCGGACCGCGCCGCAGGGCATCGCTCGATGCCACCCCTGACACCACGACGTATTCGTATCCCACGATCTCGTACAACCGGAATGAGGACCACTGATGGAGTCGGCTGAAATCCGCCGCCGCTGGCTGAGCTTCTTCGAGGAGCGCGGGCACACCGTCGTGCCTTCGGCGTCGCTCATCGCGGACGACCCGACTCTGCTTCTGGTCCCCGCGGGCATGGTTCCGTTCAAGCCGTACTTCCTCGGCGAGGTGAAGCCGCCGTTCTCGCGCGCCTCCAGCGTGCAGAAGTGCGTGCGTACGCCCGACATCGAAGAGGTCGGCAAGACCACCCGCCACGGCACGTTCTTCCAGATGTGCGGCAACTTCTCCTTCGGCGACTACTTCAAGGAAGGCGCCATCAAGCTCGCCTGGGAGCTGCTGACCACCTCGGTGGAGCACGGCGGCTACGGGCTCGAGCCGGAGAAGCTCTGGATCACCGTCTACCAGGAGGACGACGAGGCCGAGCAGATCTGGCGCGACGTCGTCGGCGTCCCGGCCGAGCGCATCCAGCGCCTCGGCAAGAAGGACAACTACTGGTCCATGGGCGTCCCCGGCCCCTGCGGACCGTGCTCCGAGATCAACTACGACCGCGGCCCCGAGTTCGGTGTCGAGGGCGGCCCGGCCGTCAACGACGAGCGGTACGTGGAGATCTGGAACCTGGTCTTCATGCAGTACGAGCGCGGCGAGGGCTCCGGCAAGGAGGACTTCCCGATCCTCGGCGAGCTGCCGTCGAAGAACATCGACACCGGCCTCGGCCTCGAGCGCCTGGCGATGATCCTCCAGGGCGTACAGAACATGTACGAGACCGACACCCTCCAGGTCGTCATCGACAAGGCCACCGAACTCACCGGCGTCGGCTACGGCAAGGCCCACGAGAGCGATGTCTCGCTGCGTGTCGTGGCCGACCACATGCGTACGTCCGTGATGCTCATCGGCGACGGTGTCACCCCCGGCAACGAGGGCCGCGGATACGTGCTGCGCCGCATCATGCGCCGCGCCATCCGCAACATGCGCCTGCTCGGCGCCACCGGCCCGGTCGTCGGCGAGCTCGTGGACACCGTGATCAACACGATGGGCGAGCAGTACCCCGAGCTGATCACCGACCGCAAGCGCGTCGAGACCGTCGCGCTCGCCGAGGAGGCCCGCTTCCTCAAGACGCTCAACGCCGGCTCGAACGTCCTCGACGGCGCCGTCACCGAGACCAAGGCCGCGGGCAGCACGGTCCTCCCGGGCGACAAGGCGTTCCTGCTCCACGACACCTGGGGCTTCCCGATCGACCTCACCCTGGAGATCGCCGCCGAGCAGGGGCTCTCCGTGGACGAGGCCGGCTTCCGCCGCCTCATGCAGGAGCAGCGGGACAAGGCCAAGGCCGACGCCAAGGCCAAGAAGACCGGCCACGCCGACGTCGCCGCCTACCGCGAGATCGCGGACGGCAACGGCGCCACCGAGTTCACCGGCTACACCAACACCGAGGGCGAGACCACGGTCGTCGGTCTGCTGGTCAACGGTGTCCCGTCGCCGGCCGCCTCGGAGGGCGACGAGGTCGAGGTCGTCCTCGACCGCACCCCCTTCTACGCCGAGGGCGGCGGCCAGCTCGCCGACCAGGGCCGGATCAAGCTGCACAGCGGCGCCGTCATCGAGGTCCGCGACGTCCAGCAGCCGGTCCCCGGAGTCTCCGTGCACAAGGGCTCCGTCCAGGTCGGCGAGGTGACGGTCGGATCCACCGCGTACGCCGCCATCGACATCCGCCGCCGCCGTGCCATCGCCCGCGCCCACTCCGCCACGCACCTGACGCACCAGGCCCTGCGTGACGCGCTCGGCCCGACGGCCGCCCAGGCCGGTTCCGAGAACTCGCCCGGCCGCTTCCGCTTCGACTTCGGCTCGCCGAACGCCGTGCCCGGCACGGTCCTCACGGACGTCGAGCAGAAGATCAACGAGGTCCTCGCCCGCGAGCTCGAGGTCCACGCCGAGGTCATGCCGATCGACGAGGCCAAGCGCCAGGGCGCCATCGCCGAGTTCGGCGAGAAGTACGGCGAGAAGGTCCGCGTCGTCACCATCGGCGACTTCTCCAAGGAGCTGTGCGGCGGTACGCACGTCGGCAACACCGCCCAGCTGGGTCTGGTGAAGCTGCTCGGCGAGTCGTCGATCGGCAGTGGCGTGCGCCGGGTCGAGGCCCTCGTCGGTGTCGACGCGTACAACTTCCTCGCCCGGGAGCACACGGTCGTCGCCCAGCTCCAGGAGCTGGTCAAGGGCCGCGCCGAGGAGCTGCCGGAGAAGATCTCCGCCATGCTCGGCAAGCTGAAGGACGCCGAGAAGGAGATCGAGAAGTTCCGCGCCGAGAAGGTGCTGCAGGCCGCCGCCGGTCTGGTCGAGGGCGCCAAGGACATCCGCGGCGTCGCGCTCGTCACCGGCCAGGTCCCTGACGGCACCTCCGCCGACGACCTGCGCAAGCTGGTCCTCGACGTCCGCGGCCGCATCCCGGGCGACCGCCCGGCCGTCGTGGCCCTCTTCACCACGGCCAACGGTCGTCCGCTCACGGTCATCGCCACCAACGAGGCCGCCCGCGAGCGCGGTCTCAAGGCCGGCGAGCTGGTCCGCACGGCCGCCAAGACCCTCGGCGGCGGCGGTGGCGGCAAGCCGGACGTCGCCCAGGGCGGCGGCCAGAATCCCGAGGCGATCGGCGAGGCCATCGAGGCCGTCGAGCGTCTCGTGGTGGAGACGGCGTGACGATGCGTCGCGGCCGTCGACTCGCGATCGACGTCGGGGACGCCCGGATCGGGGTCGCCTCGTGCGACCCCGACGGGGTCCTCGCCACTCCGGTGGAGACCGTGCCGGGACGTGATGTCCCGGCCGCCCACCGGCGGTTGAGGCAGATCGTCGAGGAGTACGAACCGATCGAGGTCGTCGTGGGCCTGCCCCGCTCGCTCAGCGGGCGGGAGGGCCCGGCGGCCACCAAGGTCCGCGCCTTCGCGCAGGAGATGGCGAAGGGCATCGCGCCGATCCCGGTCCGCCTGGTCGACGAGCGGATGACGACGGTGACGGCCACACAGGGCCTGCGGGCCTCGGGGGTGAAGTCGAAGAAGGGCCGGTCCGTCATCGATCAGGCCGCCGCTGTGATCATCCTTCAGAATGCTCTTGAGTCCGAACGGGTATCAGGTAATCCGCCCGGCGAGGGCGTCGAAGTGGTCATCTGATCGCGATACGGTAACGTTCCGCGCGATGCGGTGGTGTTCGAACAGCTACCGCACAACGTAGAGGCGGATCGTCCGGAAGCCTCGCGGCTGTTTGGGGATCGATGACTGAGTATGGCCGGGGCCCTGGCTCCGAACCGTGGCATCCCGAGGACCCGTTGTACGGGGACCAGGGATGGGGAGGCCAGCAGCAGCCGTACCCGCAGCAGGCGCAGTACGGCCAGGACCAGTACGGCCACGGGCAGCTCGGCCAGGACCAGTACGCCCAGGATCAGTACGGCCAGGGCTCGTACGCGCAGGACCAGTACGGCCAGGGCGGGCAGCAGGGGTACACCCAGCAGTACCAGCAGCCGCAGCAGCATCAGGGCCAGCAGCACCAGCCGCAGCAGCCTCAGCAGTACAGCGATCCGCAGTATGGAAATCAGTCGTACGGCGGGCAGCAGGGGTATCCCGGGCAGGGCTACGACACGCCCGGGTACCCCGCACAGCAGTACGACACGGGCTGGGAGACGGGCCAGGCGGCCATGCCGTACGGCGCGACTCCCGCCGATCCGTACGGCGGCCAGAACCCCGACCTCTACGGCACCCCCGAGGCGTACCCGCCGCCGCAGCCCCCGAGCCGGCGGCAGGGTCCGCCGGAGCCGGTGATCGACTGGGACGCGGAGCCCGAGGAAGAGGAGCGGCACCCCTTCTTCACCGGCGAGAACGGCGCCGATGACGACGACTACGACGACGACCCGTCCGAAGACGGCTCGTCGCGGGGCGGTCGCGACCGGCGGGGCGGCAAGGGCCAGAAGGGCCAGAAGAGCAAGAAGGGCAAGAACGGCATCGCATGCCTGGTCGTCGCCCTCGTGCTCGCGGGCGGTGTCGGCGGCATCGGCTACTTCGGCTACCAGTTCTGGCAGGGCCAGTTCGGCGCGGCACCCGACTACGCGGGCGACGGCGGCGGCGAGATCCAGGTCGAGATCCCCAAGGGTGCCGGCGGCTACGAGATCGGGAACATCCTCAAGAGGGAGGGTGTCGTCAAGAGCGTCGACGCCTTCGTCTCGGCGCAGGGCAAGAACCCGAACGGCATCAAGATCCAGGCGGGCGTCTACACGCTGAGGAAGGAGATGTCGGCGGAGAGCGCCGTCACGATGATGCTCGACCCGGCGAGCCAGGCGAACTTCGTGATCCCCGAAGGCAAGCGGAACGTCTGGGTCTACGAGCAGATCGACAAGAAGCTCGAGCTCGAGGCCGGCTCGACGCAGCGCGCCGCCAAGGCGAAGGCGAACGACCTGGGTCTCCCCGACTGGGCGAAGAACCACAAGGACGTGAAGGACCCGCTGGAAGGCTTCCTGTTCCCGGCGAGCTACCCGGTGGCCAAGGGCAACAAGCCCGAGGACGTGCTGCGCAAGATGGTCTCCCGCTCCAACGCGGAGTTCGCGAAGTACGACCTTGAGGCCAAGGCGAAGCAGCTCGGCGTGGAAAGCCCGTGGGAACTCATCTCCATCGCGAGCCTCGTCCAGGCGGAGGGCACCTCGCACGACGACTTCCGCAAGATGGCCGAGGTCGTCTACAACCGGCTCAAGCCCAGCAACCCGCAGACGTACGGCAAGCTGGAGTTCGACTCGACGTACAACTACATCAAGAACCAGAGCAAGATCGACCTCACCCTCGAGGAACTGCGGAAGTACGACAACCTCTACAACACGTACTACTACAAGGGCCTGCCGCCCGGTCCGATCGGCAACCCGGGCAACGAGGCGCTGAAGGGCGTGGTGAACCCGACGAACGAGGGCTGGTACTACTTCATCTCGCTCGACGGCAAGACGTCCAAGTTCACCAAGACGAACGCCGATCACCAGAAGCTCGTCAACGAGTTCAACAAGTCGAGGAAGAACTGATGCCGTCCATGCGGCGCGCGGCCGTCCTCGGCTCGCCCATCGCCCACTCGCTCTCCCCGGTCCTGCACCGGGCGGCTTACGCCGCGCTCGGCCTCGACGGCTGGTCGTACGACCGGTTCGAGGTCGACGAGGCCGGGCTGCCCGAGTTCGTCGCCGGGCTGGACGGCTCCTGGGCCGGCCTGTCGCTGACCATGCCGTTGAAGCGGGCGATCATCCCGCTGCTCGACGAGATCAGCGACACGGCCGCCTCGGTGGAGGCGGTGAACACGGTCGTCTTCACCGAGGACGGCCGTCGCGTCGGCGACAACACCGACATCCCCGGTCTGATCGCCGCCCTGCGCGAGCGGGGCGTGGAGAAGGTGGAGTCCGCCGCCGTCCTCGGCGCCGGTGCCACCGCCTCCTCGGCGCTCGCCGCGCTGGCGCGCATCTGCGCCGGTCCCGTCACCGCCTACGTACGGAGCGAGGCGCGGGCCGACGAGATGCGCGGCTGGGGTGAGCGGCTCGGTGTGGACGTGCGTACCGCGGACTGGGGGAGCGCGGCGGAGGCGTTCGCGTCCCCGCTCGTGATCGCGACCACCCCCGCCGGGACGACGGACGACCTGGCACCCGCGGTCTCCGGTGCTCCCGGCACCCTCTTCGACGTGCTCTACCACCCCTGGCCGACCCCGCTCGCCGCGGCCTGGTCCGCCCAGGGCGGCACGGTCCTCGGCGGTCTGGACCTCCTGGTGCACCAGGCCGTCCTCCAGGTCGAACGGATGACCGGCCGCGCCCCGGCGCCGCTGGAGGCGATGCGGCGGGCGGGCACCGAGGCGCTCGCGTCCCAGCCGTAGCCCATGGCGTGACACCGTGTCGGGCCCCCGCCAGCTGACATATTCGTCCCGTGCATCGTCCGATAACTGGACCTGAACCGGGATCGGTCGCCGAACGTGGGAGGATCGATGACGGCGGGCCAGGGCCGCGCACCTGGTCGCGCCAAGCAGTTCTGGGCGCGAGCATGAGGAGCATCGTTGAGCAGGTTGCGCTGGCTGACCGCCGGAGAGTCCCACGGACCCGCGCTGGTCGCGACGCTGGAGGGCCTTCCCGCCGGCGTCCCGGTCACCACGGAACTCGTGGCGGACCACCTCGCGCGGCGGCGCCTCGGCTATGGGCGCGGCGCGCGCATGAAGTTCGAGCAGGACGAGATCACCTTCCTGGGCGGCGTCCGGCACGGGCTCTCCCTCGGCTCGCCGATCGCCGTGATGGTCGGCAACACCGAGTGGCCCAAGTGGGAGAAGGTCATGGCGGCCGACCCGGTCGACCCGGCCGAGCTCAAGGAGACGGGCCGCAACGCGCCCCTGACCCGGCCCCGTCCCGGCCACGCCGACCTCGCCGGAATGCAGAAGTACGGCTTCGACGAGGCCCGGCCGATCCTGGAGCGCGCCAGCGCCCGTGAGACCGCGGCCCGCGTCGCCCTCGGAGCCGTCGCCCGGTCCTTCATCAAGGAGGCCGCGGGCATCGAGATCGTCTCCCACGTGGTGGAGCTCGCGGCGGCCAAGGCCCCGTACGGCGTCTACCCGACCCCCGCCGACGTCGAGAAGCTCGACGCCGACCCCGTGCGCTGCCTCGACGCGGACGCGTCGAAGGCGATGGTCGCGGAGATCGACCAGGCCCACAAGGACGGCGACACCCTCGGCGGCGTCGTCGAGGTCCTGGCGTACGGCGTGCCCGTCGGCCTCGGCTCCCACGTCCACTGGGACCGCCGCCTCGACGCGCGGCTCGCCGCCGCGCTCATGGGCATCCAGGCCATCAAGGGCGTCGAGGTCGGCGACGGCTTCGAGCTCGCCCGCGTGCCCGGCTCGAAGGCGCACGACGAGATCGTGCGGACCGACGACGGCATCAAGCGCACCACCGGCCGCTCCGGCGGCACCGAGGGCGGCCTGACCACCGGTGAGCTGCTCCGCGTCCGCGCCGCGATGAAGCCGATCGCGACCGTCCCGCGCGCGCTCGCCACCGTCGACGTCGCCACCGGCGAGGCCGCCCAGGCCCACCACCAGCGCTCCGACGTCTGCGCCGTCCCCGCCGCAGGCATCGTTGCCGAGGCCATGGTCGCGCTCGTCCTCGCGGACGCCGTCGTCGAGAAGTTCGGCGGCGACAGCGTCCCGGAGACCCGCCGGAACGTCCGGTCGTACCTCGACAACCTCCAGATCCGGTGACCGGACCGCAGGTCGTCCTGGTCGGGCCCATGGGGTCCGGCAAGTCCACGGTGGGCGCGCTCCTCGCCGAGCTGCTCGGTGCGCCCTACCGGGACACCGACGCCGACATCGTCGCCGCCCAGGGCCGTGAGATCGCGGACATCTTCATCGAGGACGGCGAGGAGCACTTCCGCGCCCTGGAGCGCGAGGCCGTACGGACCGCGGTCGCCGACCACGAGGGCGTCCTCGCGCTCGGCGGCGGCGCGGTCCTCGACGCCGGCACCCGCGAGCTCCTCACCGGACTGCCGGTCGCCTATCTCTCGATGGACGTCGAGGAGGCCGTACGCCGTGTCGGTCTCAACACCGCGCGGCCGCTGCTCGCCGTCAACCCGCGCCGCCAGTGGCGCGAGCTGATGGAGGCGCGCCGCCACCTCTACACCGAAGTCGCCCGGGTCGTCGTCGCCACCGACGACCGCACCCCCGAAGAGGTCGCGGACGCGGTCCTCGACGCTCTGGAGTTGAAGAAGGACGTATGACGGACCAGGAAGTGACCCGAATCCAGGTCGGCGGTTCGGCGGGCACGGATCCGTACGAGGTGCTGGTCGGGCGGCAGCTGCTCGCCGAGCTGCCCGCCCTGATCGGGCAGAAGGCCAAGCGCGTCGCCGTGATCCACCCAGAGGCGCTGGCCGAGACGGGTGAGGCCCTGCGGGCCGACCTCGCCGACCAGGGCTTCGAGGCCGTCGCCATCCAGGTGCCGAACGCCGAGGAGGCCAAGACCGCCGAGGTCGCGGCCTACTGCTGGAAGGCGCTCGGCCAGACCGGCTTCACCCGCACCGACGTCATCGTCGGCGTCGGCGGTGGCTCGACGACCGACCTGGCCGGCTTCGTGGCCGCCACGTGGCTGCGTGGGGTCCGCTGGATCGCCGTACCGACCACGGTCCTCGGCATGGTCGACGCGGCCGTCGGCGGCAAGACCGGTATCAACACCGCCGAGGGCAAGAACCTCGTCGGCTCCTTCCACCCGCCCGCCGGCGTCCTGTGCGACCTGGCCGCGCTGGACTCGCTGCCGGTCAACGACTACGTCAGCGGCATGGCGGAGATCATCAAGGCCGGCTTCATCGCCGACCCGGTGATCCTCGACCTCGTGGAGGCGGACCCGCAGGGGGCCCGTACGCCGGACGGACCGCACACCGCCGAGCTGATCGTCCGCTCGATCAAGGTCAAGGCCGAGGTCGTCTCCGGCGACCTCAAGGAGTCGGGCCTGCGCGAGATCCTGAACTACGGCCACACGCTCGCCCACGCGATCGAGAAGAACGAGCGGTACAAGTGGCGGCACGGCGCGGCCGTATCCGTCGGCATGGTCTTCGCCGCCGAGCTCGGCCGGCTGGCCGGCCGGCTCGACGACGCCACCGCCGACCGTCACCGCACGGTCCTGGAGTCGGTCGGCCTTCCCCTCACCTACCGCGGTGACCAGTGGCCCAAGCTCCTGGAGACCATGAAGGTCGACAAGAAGTCCCGCGGCGACCTGCTGCGCTTCATCGTCCTCGACGGGCTCGGCAAGCCGACCGTGCTCGAAGGCCCGGACCCGGCCGTGCTGATCGCGGCCTACGGCGAGGTGTCCGCGTGAGCGACCTCCGTCCCGTCCTCGTGCTGAACGGCCCGAACCTCGGCCGGCTCGGCTCCCGCGAGCCCGACATCTACGGCGCCACGTCGTACAAGGGCCTGGTGGAGTCGTGCCGGGCCCTCGGGGCCGAGCTCGGCTTCGACGTCGACGTGCGGGAGACCAACGACGAGGGCGAGATGATCCGCTGGCTGCACGAGGCCGCGGACGGCTCGATTCCGGTCGTTCTCAACCCGGGTGCCTTCACGCACTACTCGTACGGGATGCGCGACGCGGCCGCCCAGCGGACCGCGCCGTTGATCGAGGTGCACATCTCGAACCCGTACACCCGGGAGGAATTCCGGCACACCTCGGTCGTCGCCGCGGTCGCGACCGGCACCGTTGCCGGATTCGGGATCGGCTCCTACCGGCTCGCCCTGCGGGCGCTGGCGGAGGAACTGACCGACTGACAGCGAGCGCCCCGGGAGGCGAACTCGCCTCGTAGGGCACTTCGGACCGCCCCCGGCCGTTCCCCCTGTGGGAGCCGGGGGCGGTAACGTTTCCGGAAGTATCGGCCGTACGAGACGGAGTGGCACCGGATGCAGCACGCAGTGGGGGCTCCGTTGCCACCGCCCGAACCCACGGGATGGGCGCAGGGCGCCGGGCGACCTCCGATGGCGCAGGGCGGACACCAGGCACCGCATCCGCACCCCCACTCCCACCCCGTCCCTCCCGGCCCGCCACAGGCGCACCACCCCGCCGCGCCGCCCGCCCCCGGCTGGACGGCCGGCGGAGTGCCTCCGCATCCCGGACAGCCGGCCCCGGCGCCGCGCGACACCACCACCGGGCATGTGCAGCTGCCGCCCGTCGCCATACCCGCGCCGCATGCCGCCGAGCCGGGCACCGGCACGGCGACCCTCGCCGTCCTCCTGATCGGCCCCGCGGGCGCCGGCAAGACGACCGTCGCGCGTCACTGGGCCAAGCGCCGCCGCGTGCCGACCGCGCACATCAGCCTCGACGACGTCCGCGAGTGGGTCTGCTCCGGCTTCGCCGACCCCCAGTCGGGCTGGAACGAACACTCCGAGGCCCAATACCGCCTCGCCCGCCGCACCTGCGGCTTCGCCGCCCGCAACTTCCTCGCCAACGGCATCTCGTGCATCCTCGACGACGCCGTCTTCCCCGACCGCCCCGTCGTCGGCCTCGGCGGCTGGAAGCGGCACGTCGGCCCCGGACTGCTTCCGGTCGTGCTCCTGCCGGGCCTGGAGATCGTCCTGGAGCGCAACGCCGAGCGCAGCGGCAACCGGCGCCTCTCGGACGAGGAGGTCGCCTCCATCCACGGCCGGATGGCCGGCTGGTACGGCTCCGGCCTGCCGATCATCGACAACTCCAAGTACGACGTCGAGACCACCGCCCGCGTCCTCGACGAGGTCCTGGCCCGGTCCATAGCGAGCCCACCCGCCTGGTGACGGCCCGAGGCGGCCGCCGATGGCCCGGTCGGCCGCGCTGAGCAGGCCGGGGCGGCCCGCCCCTCGTAGGCTCGGAACATGTCAGAGGTGTATGCGGACCGCCGGGTGCGGCTGCGCGACCGGTGCGCGGCGGCCGGCGCCCCGGCGGCCCTGGTCTCCCGCCCCGCCAACGTCCGCTATCTCGCGGGCGGTTCGCCCCTCGGCGCCGTGCTGCTGATCGGCCCGGACGAGGACGTGCTGCTCTGCCCCACCGCACCGGGCGGCGATCCGGCCGACGGGCGGCTCGACGAGTCGCTCCGCCAGGCGGTGCTGCCCGCGGCCGGCGGGGATCCGGCCGTCGCGGCCGTCGACTTCGCCCGCAAGGCGGGCGCGGACGCCCTCGCCGTCGAGGAGCACCATCTGACCGTGGCCCGCCACCGCGCCATGGGCTCGGTCGCGCCGCAGCTCCAGCTCGCCGATCTCGGCGGAGCCGTGGAACAGCTGAGGATCGTGAAGGACGAGGACGAGATCGCCTGTCTGCGGATCGCGGCCGAGATCGCCGACCAGGCCCTGGGAGAACTCCTGGAGTCCATCCTGGTCGGGCGGACCGAGCGGCATCTCGCCCTGGAGCTGGAACGCCGGCTCGTCGACCACGGCGCGGACGGCGCCGCCTTCCCGACCTCCGTGGCCACCGGGCCGAACTCCGGCCGGGGCGGCCACCGGCCCTCCGACCGCCGGGTCGAGGAGGGAGATTTCCTCTCCGTCTGCCTCGGCGCCAACTACCGTGGCTACCGCTGCGAGATCGGCCGTACGTTCGTCATCGGAACCACCCCCGCGGACTGGCAGATCGAGCTCTACGACCTCGTCTTCGCCGCTCAGCGGGCGGGCCGGGAGTCCCTGGCGCCCGGCGCGGAGTACCGCGACGTGGACCGCGCCGCCCGCCAGATCCTGGACGCCGCGGGCCACGGAGAGGCCGTTCCCTCCCTCACCGGGCACGGTGTCGGCCTGGAAATCGACGAGGACCCGCAGCTCGCACCCTCGGCCATGGGTAAACTGGACGCTTGTGTGCCGGTCACCGTCGAACCGGGGGTCCACCTCCCGGGCCGGGGCGGGGTCCGGATCGATGACACGCTCGTCGTGCGCCAGGAGGCGGACGGCGGACCCGAGCTACTCACCATTACGACCAAGGAGCTGCTCGCGCTGTAGGGCGCGTACGCCTCCGTGGTCCCACGTCAGTCCAGGAGATTCCGCAACCGTGGCTTCCACGAACGACCTCAAGAACGGCATGGTGCTCAAGCTCGACGGGGACCAGCTCTGGTCCGTCGTCGAGTTCCAGCACGTCAAGCCCGGCAAGGGCCCCGCCTTCGTGCGCACCAAGCTCAAGAACGTGCTCTCCGGCAAGGTCGTCGACAAGACCTTCAACGCCGGTGTGAAGGTCGAGACGGCCACCATCGACCGCCGCGACATGCAGTTCTCGTACATGGACGGCGACTACTTCGTCTTCATGGACATGCAGACCTACGACCAGCTGATGGTCGAGCGCAAGGCCGTCGGCGACGCCGCCAACTTCCTGATCGAGGGCTTCACCGCCTCGGTCGCGCAGCACGAGGGCTCGGTGCTCTACGTCGAGCTCCCCGCCGCCGTCGAGCTGACCGTCCAGCACACCGACCCGGGCGTCCAGGGCGACCGCTCCACCGGCGGCACCAAGCCGGCCACGCTGGAGACCGGCCACGAGATCCAGGTCCCGCTCTTCATCACCACCGGTGAGAAGATCAAGGTCGACACCCGCACGAGCGACTACCTCGGCCGGGTGAACAGCTAACCGTGGCTGCCCGCAGCAAGGCCCGTAAGCGCGCCTTCCAGATCCTCTTCGAGGCTGACCAGCGCGGTGCGTCCGTGCAGCAGGTCCTCGCGGACTGGGTCCGGCACGCACGGTCCGACGACCGTCAGCCGCCGGTCAACGAGTTCACGATGCAGCTGGTCGAGGGGTACGCGGACCACGCGAACCGGATCGACGAGCTCATCGCCACCTACGCGGTGGACTGGGACCTGGACCGGATGCCGGTCGCCGACCGGAACATCGTGCGCCTCGGCGCGTACGAGCTGATCTGGGCCGACGAGACGCCGGACGCCGTGGCGATCGACGAGGCGGTGCAGCTCGCCAAGGAGTTCTCCACCGACGAGTCGCCGACCTTCGTCAACGGCCTCCTGGCCCGCTTCAAGGACCTGAAGCCACGCCTTCGCCGGGACGCCTAGCTCCCGGCAGCCGAAGGGGCCCGCAGCACATCGTGC
>NZ_JBHWBS010000118.1:0-23096 GCF_042735655.1 Streptomyces sp. NPDC059567
GGGGGGGGGGGGCGCGCGCCCGCGCGAGGCGCCCGGGCCCCCCCCGCTGGTCCACAACCCGCGGCCGCGGCCGGGCCCCCCCCGCCGCCGCGCCCCCGCGCGCCCCACGGAGGCATAGGGGGCATCCCCTACGGGCAGGTTGAGGGTTCCGATGGAACCCTCGGCCTGCCCGTTCCGTTTACCGTGGAAGAACAACAACCGAGGGAACTCGACCCACGCCGGAGGGGCGGACATGGAAGCCGCGATTGTGATCATGGCGCTGCTCTTCTTCGCCTTCGTGGCGCTGGGGGTCTACGCGACCGTGAAGGTGGTCAAGGCCGCCAAGCGCGGTGTCGACCGCACCATCAACCAGGCCCGGCGCACGGTCGAGGACACGACTCTGCGCGCCAAGAGCTACGGCCAGGGCGGGGTCGCCGGTGAGCTGGCCCAGCTGCGGCTCTCGCTGCGCACGTCGATGCGCGCGACCCAGGACGCCCTGCAGGCTGGCGTCGCCGAGGACGCCTCGCTCAAGGAGTCCCTCGACCTCTTCCGCCGCCTGAGCGCCCACGGCCAGGAGCTGGACGAGGACCTCAAGCGCCTGGAGCGGGAGCCGGACCGCTCGCGGGTGGCCGGACAGCTCACCGACCTGCGGGCGCGGACCGAGCAGATCACGCAGTCCGCGGACTCGCTCCGCTGGGCGGCCAGGGACCGCGCGCGGAAGTTCGCGGAGGACGACCTGTCCTCGCTGAGCCAGCAGATCGACGTGGAGGCGGGCGCGCTGCGGCACTGGTCGGAGCCCGCCGCGCAGGACCCCGCGTCGGGGGACTTCTCGTGGCCCGACGCCTCCGCCGCCGCGCCGGGAGCCGAGCGGGGGCAGGTGTGGCCCGCGGAGGCCGAGGCTGAGGCCGCCCCGCGCCCCGATGCGCAGGCCGCCGGGGCCCAGGCCCAGGGGCAGCAGGAGCCGCCGCCGGCGATCACGGCGCGCGATCCGCGCCTGGCCTCCTACCCGTGGGAGAAGTCGGCGCGGCCCGAGACCACCAACTGACGCCGCCGATCCGCCCTGAGGGGCCGGGTGGCCGACGTGCCGGCTCCGGCTGTCTCCGCCGCGCCGTCGTGGGCGTGGCGGGGCGTCGCCGTGCCGGCCGGGGCGGACGAGGGTCCGGCGAGGGCGGTCCGGATGATCACCGAGCGAGGGCCGGGCTGCCATGCGGCGGCCCCTGCGGGTAACCTCCCGCTCATGTCCCGGCATGTCGCGATCGTCACCGATTCCACGGCCTACCTGCCACCCCAGACGATGGAGCGGCACAGCATCACCGCGGTCCCGCTCACCGTCGTCATCGGCGACCAGGCCCTCGAGGAGGGGACCGAGATCTCGGCCCGCTCACTGGCCCAGGCGCTCCAGAAGCGGCGGTCCGTGACCACCTCACGCCCGAGCCCCGATGTCTTCGCGGAGACCTATCGCGTGGCCGCCGAGGCCGGCGCGCGGGGCGTCGTCTCGCTCCATCTCTCCGCCGAGCTCTCCGGCACGCACGATGCCGCCGTGCTGGCGGCCAAGGACGCCCCCATCCCGGTCCGCGTGGTCGACACCCGGATGGTGGGGATGGCGCTCGGCTTCTGCGCGCTCGCGGCGGCCGAGGCCGTGGACGCGGGCGGCTCCCTCGACGAGGCGGTCGCCGCCGCCGAGAAACGGGCGGCCGGAACCTCCGCGTTCTTCTACGTCGACACCCTGGACTACCTCCGCAGGGGCGGGCGCATCGGCGCCGCGCAGGCCCTGCTCGGCTCCGCGCTCGCGGTGAAGCCGCTGCTCCAGCTCGACGGGGGACGGATCGAGCTGCGGGAGAAGGTGCGGACGGCCTCGAAGGCGATCGCCCGCCTCGAGGAGATCGCCGTGGAGCGGGCGGGTTCCGGCGCGGTGGACATCGCGGTGCACCATCTCTCCGCGCCCGAGCGGGCCGCCGCCCTGGCCGCCCGGCTGCGGGAACGGGTGCCGGGCATCGCCGAGTTGCAGGTCAGCGAAGTGGGCGCGGTGATCGGAGCGCACACGGGCCCCGGGCTGCTCGCCGTCGTGGTCTCGCCCCGCTGACGCGTTCGATCCCTCGTGTGAGTGACGGGTTTTTCCACAACTGGGCACTCATCCACGGAAATCAAGGCGTCTGAGCGGGTTCGGACAGATGTGCCTACCGTCCTGTCCATGGCTCTTCATACAGACATCGCAGCAGGCGACACCACACGCACGGATGAGGCGGCACGGAGCGCGACGACGTCGGCGGCCAGGCCCTCGGTGAGGGCGGGCGCGTCCAGCGGCCCTGGCCGCGGGCCCGGTTCGGACGGGAGGACACGCGTCGGCGGGCGGGGGTCGCCTCGCGGGCGGGCGCGAGGACGGGCGCGCGGGAGACACGCGGTCGCGGCGACCCGTGCCGCCGTACGACGACGAGGGGAGGCGCTCTTCCCCTCCGCGGCCGCGCCCGCCGAGCCCGCACCCGCCGGGGAGTGGGGCGCGTCGGAGGTCGTGGCCCCGCCCGGGGGGCGGGAAGCGGACGCCGCGCCCGGGAGGTGGGAGCGGCTGAGGCTCGCGCTGAGCGATCGGCTGCCGGTATGGGTGCGGTCCAGGTGCGGCCTCGAACCGAAGACGCTGGCCGCGCTGGCGGTGGTCCTGGTCGTGGCCGCGGGCTTCGCCGGACGGTACTTCTGGGCCGGGCGGCCGGAAGCCGTCCGGGCGCCGGAGGTCGTGCGCGCGGCGCCGCTGCCGGAGAGCGGGGCGTCCGCCCTGGTGTCGGCGGAGCCGACGGCCGGGGCACCGCCACCCCCGCCGGCGGTCGTGGTCGATGTGAGCGGCAAGGTGCGGCAGCCCGGGGTGCTGACTCTGCCCGGCGGATCGAGGGTCGCGGACGCGCTGCGCGCGGCCGGAGGGGTCAAGCCGGGCACGGACGTCACCGGACTCAACCGGGCCCGCGTCCTCATCGACGGCGAACAGGTCGTGGTCGGCCTGCCGACGGTGCCGAACGCGGCCGGCCCGGGCGTGGGCGCGGGCGGCGGGGGCGCGGCCGGTGTCCGAGCGGGTCCGCTGAGTCTGAACTCGGCGACCGTGGAGCAGTTGGACACGCTGCCCGGGGTCGGGCCCGTGCTCGCCCAGCACATCGTCGACCACCGCCTGGAGCACGGCGGGTTCCGGTCGGTCGCCGAGCTGCGCGAGGTCACCGGGATCGGTGAGCGGCGGTTCGCCGAACTCGCTCCTCTGGTGCGGCCATGAGCGAGCGCCCAACACCGCGCGGTGCGGGTGAGGAGGGCCCGGCGGATCTTCGGCTCGTGCCACCGGCGTTGGCGGCCTGGGGAGCGGCCGCGCTGGCGGTGGGCGCCACCGGGTGGTGGGTGGTCGTGGGCGTGCTCGCCTGTCTGGCGGGGGCGGCGATGCTGCCTGCGGCGGTTCGAGGACGGCCGGGTGGGCGGCTGAGGGTCACCGCGGTCGCGGCGCTCCTGCTCTGCGCCGCGGCCGGTGCCGCCTCGGGCGGGCTTCACGCGGCGGACCTGAGGCGTGGGCCATTACCGGGCCTCGCCGGGGAGTACGCCCGGGTGGGCGCGGAGGTGACGGTCACCTCCGATCCCCGACTGACCCGGGCCCGGGTCCGGGGCGATCGGACGGCACCGGTCTCCGTCGTCCTGAACGGGGAGGTGAACCGGGTCGAGGCGCCCGGTGGAGCGGTCCACCGCGTCAGGACACCGGTCCTCGTGATCGTGCCCGCCGGTGACGCACAGCGGGCGTGGCTGCGGCTGCTGCCGTCGACCGGTCTGCGCCTGACGGGGCGGCTCGCGCCCCCGGCACGGCCGGGGGACCGGATCGCTGCGGTGCTGCGGGTCGACGGGGCCGGGCCGCCACGGATCACGGAGGCTCCGAGCGCCGTGCAGCGCACGGCCGGGAAACTGAGGGCGGGGCTGCGTCGCGCCACGGAGGACCTCGAACCGGACGCCCGGGCCCTGCTGCCCGGACTGGTCGTCGGTGACACGTCACGGATCGATCCGGAGCTGAGTGACGCGTTCGAGGCGACCGACCTCACGCACCTTCTGGCAGTGTCAGGTTCCAATCTCACGGTCGTGTTGCTGCTTCTCGTCGGTCGGCCGGGAGCCGCGATGCGGGTCGAGCGCGGCGGGGTCGCGCCCCGGCTCGGTATCCCGCTGCGGGCCACCGCTCTGATCGGCGGAGGACTCACACTCGCCTTCGTCATCGTCTGCCGGCCCGATCCGAGCGTGCTGCGGGCCGCGGCCTGCGGCCTCGTCGCCCTGCTCGCCATCGGCACCGGGCGCCGCAGATCGCTGATCCCCGCACTCGCGGCGGCGGTGCTGATGCTCGTGCTCTACGACCCCTGGCTGGCGCGGAGTTATGGCTTCCTGCTCTCCGTCCTGGCCACCGGGGCGCTGCTCACCATCGCTCCGCGCTGGAGTGAGGCGCTGCGGCGGCGCAGGGTGCCGGGCAGGCTCGCCGAGGCGCTGGCCGCCGCCCTTGCGGCGCAGGCGGTGTGCGCGCCGGTCGTGGCGGTCTTCGCGGCACGGGTGAGCCTGGTAGCGATCCCCAGCAACCTGCTGGCGGAGCCGGCCGTCGCCCCGGCCACGGTCCTCGGGTTCGCCGCGCTGGCCCTCGCCCCGGTCTGGCTGCCGGCGGCCGAGGTGGTCGCGGAGATCGCGGCCTGGCCCGCGGAGTGGATCGCGGGAGTGGCCCGCACCGGAGCGGCGCTGCCGGGTGCGGAGACGGACTGGCCGGGCGGCTGGTGGGGCGGGCTGATGCTGGCCGGTCTCTTCGCTGTCGTGGTGCTGGGTGCGTGGGGGCTGCCGTACCGGCGGCGGATGGCCGCGGGCTGCGTCGCACTGCTGCTCCTCGCGGTGGTCAGGCCGCCGCCGCTGACCCGGGTGGTGACCGGATGGCCACCGCCGGGCTGGGCGTTCGCGATGTGCCAGGTGGGCCAGGGTGACGCGACCGTGCTCGCGGCGGGCGGGGACGCGGCCGTGGTCGTGGACGCCGGGCCCGATCCGGCTCTGGTGGACCGCTGCCTCCACGACCTCGGGGTCCGCCGGATCCCCCTGGTGGTGCTGACGCACTTCCACGCGGACCATGTCGCCGGGCTGCCCGGGGTGTTGCGAGGGCGGTCGGTGGGGGCGATCCAGACGACGGGGCTCGAAGAGCCGCGGGGGCAGGCGGCGTTCGTGCGGCGGACGTCCACGGCGGCCGGGGTCCCGATGGTCCGGGCCGGGCCCGGGGAGCGGCGGCGCCTGGGCTCGCTGGAGTGGCAGGTGCTGTGGCCGCGCGGGGTCCCCGGGGCGGTGGAGCCGGAGGCGTCCGGGCCGAACGACGCGAGCGTCACCCTGCTCGTGCGGACGGCGGGCGGGCTGAGCCTGCTGCTGCTCGGCGACCTCGAACCTCCCGCCCAGCAGCGCCTGTTGCGGGCGTATCCCGGGCTGGCGCCCGTGGACGTCCTCAAGGTCGCCCACCACGGCTCCGCGCATCAGGATCCCGGGCTGATACGGGCGGTTCGGCCGCGGCTGGCACTGGTGTCGACCGGGAGCGGGAACCCGTACGGGCACCCCTCGCCCCGGACAGTGGAGGCGCTGCGGGACGGGGGAGCGGAGGTGCTCCGGACGGACCGGGACGGAGCGATCGCGGTGACCGGGTCGGGCCGGGATCTTGTGGCCGTGCCGACCGGAAGACGCTTGTAAAGAAGTCCTTGTAAAGGAGTCTTTCTAAAGCTAGCTTTACATCATGGAGGAGCCGATGAAGCAAGGCGACGAAGAGCAGCCCCGGAGCATTCGCCTCACAGACCCCCGCGCCCTGCGGGCCTACGCCCACCCGACACGGATGACGTTGGTCGGTCTGCTGCGGCGGAGCGGTCCCTTCACCGCCACCCGGGCCGCCGAACTCACCGGGGAATCGGTCGCCAGCTGCTCGTACCACCTGCGGATACTCGCGAAGTACGGCCTGGTGGAGGTGGCGCCCGGCGGGCGGGGGCGGGAGAAGCCCTGGCGGGCCACGGCCCGGTACACCGACTGGCCGGGGGACAGCGAGGACGCCACGGTCGCGGAGGCGGCGGACGCACTGAGCAGCGCGGTGGCCGAGCAGTACTTCGAGCGGGTCCTGCGCGCCATGGAGGACCGCCACCGGCTGCCGCGGAAGTGGCGGGAGGCCGAGATGTTCGGCGACTCCCTGCTCTACCTCACGCCGGACGAGCTGGCCGCCCTCGGCCGGCGGGTCGACGAGTTGCTGCGACCGTACGAGGGCCGGGAGTCCGACGCGTCGCTGCGGCCCGAGGGGGCCAGGCCCGTCAGCGTGCTGCGCATCGCGTACCTGGACCGCGAGATCCCCGACGAGGTTCCTGAGCTTCTCGACGGCGACAGTGAGGGGTGAGGAATGAGAGTGGCGGAACGCATACCCGCGCTTCTGCGTGAGCGGTCCTTCCGGCGCTACTGGACCGGCCAGACCATCTCGCTCGTCGGGGACCAGATCTCCCTCATCGCGATCCCGCTCGCCGCCGTGCTCGTGCTCGGTGCCGACGCCGCGGAGATGGGCTGGCTCAAGACCGCCGAACTGCTGCCCGCGCTGCTGCTCAACCTTCCGCTGGGAGCCTGGGCCGACCGGCAGACCCGCCGCCGGCGCGCCATGATCGCCGCCGACCTCGGGCGGGCGGCCCTGCTCCTGACGCTCCCGGTCGCGTACCTGCTCGACATGCTCACCCTGGGCCAGCTCTACGCGGTCGCCTTCGGGGTGGGCGCCCTGACGGTGCTCTTCGAGGCATGCAACGTGACACTGTTCGTGGCGCTGGTCCCGACCGAGCGCTACGTACAGGCGAACTCACTGGTCAACGGCAGCCGTTCGATGTCGTGGCTGGCGGGGCCAGGGGCGGGCGGTCTGCTCGTGCAGTTCCTCACCGCGCCCTTCGCCCTGCTCGCCGACGCCCTCACGTACCTGCTCTCGGCGGGCTACCTGGCCCGGATCAAGCCCGTGGAACCGCCGCCCTCGCCGGTAGCCAAGGGCCACTTCACCGAGGGCCTGCGCTGGGTCGTCCGCAACGAGTCCATGCGGGCGTTGTTCGCGGCCTCCGGGACGATCCAGTTCTTCAACTACATGTTCCACACCCTGTTCGTGCTCTACGCCACGACCGAACTCGGCCTGAGCGCGGGCGTGCTCGGCGCCGTCCTCGGCGCGGGAGCCGTCGGCGGGCTGATCGGGGCCGCGGCCGGCGGCGCGGTCGTACGCCGCTTCGGCATCGGCCCGTCCATCGTCGTCGGCTTCCTCGGCTTCACCGTGCCGCTGTTGCTGATACCGCTCGCGGAGGGGCCGACGCCCCTGGTCGTCGGCCTGCTGTTCACGGCCGAGTTCCTCTCGTGCGCGGCCGTCATGGTCGTCGACATCGCGGCGGGGTCGTTCCAGATGGCGCTGATACCCGACTCCGTCCGGGCCCGGGTGATGGGGGCCTTCCGCACCCTCAACCACGGGTTCCGTCCGGTCGGTGCGCTGGTCGGGGGCCTGCTCGGCGCGGCCGTCGGGCTGCGGCCGACGCTGTGGGTCGCCACCGCCGGAGCCGTACTCGCCGTGCTGTGGCTGCTGCCCTCGCCGCTGCCGCGGACCCGTGAACTCCCCGCGCCGGCGGAGGATCCGGTGCCCGCGGCCTGAGACCGAGGAGGGAGGAGCGCAGGTCAGACCAGCCACTCGCCGTCGCGCATCAGCTCCCGCTCGGGCAGTTCGTTCTCCTCGCGCCAGGCCTTGACCGACCTGAGGGTGACCCGGAGGTAGACCCAGGCGTGCCGGTCGCGGGGATCCCAGACCAGCTTGGTCGCGAAGGCGTCGGCGGATGCCTTCGGCAGGTCGGAGCCCTCCACCTTCTCGGCCGTTCCCTCGATCAGGACCACGTCACGCGTGTGGCCGAGGCTGATGCGGACCTCGCCGTTCGGGGTGAGGTTGCGGGCCGTGGGGTTGTTCCGCCTCGTGCAGAGCAGCAGGGTGCCCTCGTCGAGCCGGCCGTCCCGGGTCTCCCCGGTGTCCCAGACGAAGGACAGCGGCACCAGGCACGGTTCGTCGCGGGCGGACGCGGTCGCGGCCCAGAGGTCCTCGTCCTGCTGAAGCCGGGTGAGGACGTGCTGCTTGCGCTCGGTGCGGGGGCGGGGCGGTTCAAGATCGCTCATGGCTCGCACGGTAGCGGCGCGGACCGGACGAGCACCTCGGGCAACGGGCCTAGGACCAGAGCCTCGTGGGCGATCGGACGGCGGCCCGGCACACTCTCGGCATGAGCACTGACACCCAGCCGATCCCGGACGCGATCGTCGACGCCTATCTGCACCGCATCGGAGCCACGCGCCCGGAACGCCCCGACGCGGCGGCCCTGCGCGATCTGCATCTGCGGCACTTGAGAACGGTCCCCTTCGAGAACCTGTCGATCCACCTCGGCGAGGACATCGTCCTGGAGGAGAAGCCGCTGCTCGACAAGGTGGTCGGCGCCCGCAGGGGAGGGTTCTGCTACGAGATCAACGCCACCTTCGCCGTCCTCCTGCGCGAACTCGGCTTCACCGTCACGCTTCTTCAGGGGCGCGGCTTCGGCCCGGGCGGCCGGCTGGGCATCCCGTACGACCACATGGCAGTGCTGGTGGAGGTGGACGGAGAACGGTGGCTCGCGGACGTCGGGTTCGGCGACCACAGCCACTTCCCGCTGGCGCTGGACGAGCGGGGCGATCAGACGGATCCGGGCGGTACGTTCCGCATCGTCGAGACCGAGGAAGGCGATCTGGACGTGCTGCGGAACGGCACACCGCACTGCCGGCTGGAGACGCGGCCGCGCGTGCTCGGCGACTTCACGGCGGGTGCCTGGTACCACCGCACCTCCCCGGACTCGCACTTCACCCGCTCCCTCGTCTGCTCCCGGCTCACCGAGGAGGGCCGGATCACCCTCAGCGGCCTGAAGCTGGTCACGCACACGTACGGCGAGCGGACCGAGAGGATGCTCGAGCGCGAGGAGGAGGTGCGGGCGGTGTACCGCGACCGGTTCGGCATCGAGCTCAGCGAGCTGCCCGTGCCTCCGACACGGTCCGCGCGGAGCACGCGGACCGCTGAAGCCGCGGGTGCCTCGCAGGCGTAACCCCGGTCACGGGGCCTCCAGCCAGCCTTCGTACTCGGCGGCCAGCGCGTCCAGTGCCGCCGAGTCCAGCCGGCCCTGCGGGTCCTCGACGACCACCAGCCACTGCGCGTCCTCGGCGTCGTCCTCGCCCGCCAGCGCGTCCCGTACGAGCTGAGGCTCCTCGGCGACGCCGAAGCGGGCGGGCAGTTCTTCGGCGACCTCCTCGGCGGCGTCGCGGTCGGGCAGTACCAGTACGTGTCGTTCGCTCACCCCGCCATTCTCGGGCATGGCTGTCAGTGGCCCGTGGGATGCTGGGAAGCGATGGCCACCAGGAAGAATTCGACCGACGACGTCCTCGCCCCCGTCACGCTCGCCGTGGGCCAGGAGGACCTGCTCCTCGACCGCGCCGTCCAGGAGGTGGTGGCGGCCGCCCGGGCCGCCGACGCCGACACGGACGTACGGGACCTCACCTCCGATCAGCTCCAGCCCGGGACGCTGGTGGAGATGACGAGCCCCTCGCTCTTCGCCGAGCGCAAGGTCCTGGTCGTGCGGAACGCGCAGGATCTGTCCGCGGACACGATCAAGGAAGTCAAGGCGTACCTCGACGCGCCCTTCGAGGAGATCACCCTCGTGCTGCTCCACGCGGGCGGCGCCAAGGGCAAGGGGCTCCTGGACGCGGCGCGGAAGGCGGGTGCGCGGGAGGTGGCCTGCCCGAAGACGACGAAGCCGGCGGAGCGGCTGACGTTCGTACGGCAGGAGTTCCGGGCGCTGGGGCGTTCGGCGACGCCCGAGGCGTGCCAGGCGCTGGTCGACTCGATCGGCAGCGACCTGCGGGAGCTGGCGTCGGCGGTCTCGCAGCTGACGGCGGACGTCGAGGGGACGATCGACGAGGCGGTCGTCGGGCGGTACTACACGGGGCGGGCCGAGGCGTCGTCGTTCAACGTCGCGGACCGCGCGGTGGAGGGGCGGGCGGCGGAGGCCCTGGAGGCGCTGCGCTGGTCGCTCTCGACCGGCGTCCCGCCGGTCCTGATCACCAGCGCGCTGGCGCAGGGCGTCCGGGCGATCGGCAAGCTGTCGGCTGCGCGGGGCGGGCGGCCGGCCGATCTCGCACGGGAGCTGGGGATGCCGCCGTGGAAGATCGACCGCGTGCGGCAGCAGATGCGGGGCTGGACGCCGGACGGGGTCTCGCTGGCGCTGCGTGCGGTGGCGGAGGCGGACGCGGGTGTGAAGGGCGGGGGGGACGACCCGGAGTACGCGCTGGAGAAGGCGGTTGTCGCGGTGGCGCGGGCGGCGCGGTTGCGGCGGTAGCCGCGGGGTGGTGGGGGTGCGGGTGCGTGGTGCCGGGGGCGGTTGATTCCCCCACCCCACCCCTTCCCGAAACCCTGCCGGGGGCTGGTGGGGGGCTGATGTCACCCGGGACTCCGCCCCGCCCCCCGCCGGGAAGCGGCAGCTTCGCGCCGCGCCAACAGCACGGGGCCCCTGTCAGGGGCGCGGTGGCTTGGCGATGCGTGGGTGGCCCGGCCCTTGCATGCGGTCGCTTCGCACTGCGTTGGTGAGCCCAGCCCCGCGTCCGGGCGGGCTGGCTTCGCGCCGGGGTGGCGGTGCCCAGCCCCCGTGGTGGTGGATTCGCCGCCGCGCCGGCAATGCCCGCCCGCGTCCGGGGCGTGGTGGCGAGGCCCGGGCCCCGGACGGGCCCCGCGGGCCCCGTGGGATCGCGGCGCGTCGGTGCTTGCGGTGACGACGAAGGCCCCGCGTTCTCCTGGGGAAGGAGGGCGCGGGGCCTTGTCGTACGGCTGGTGGGCTCGTACACGCGTGGCGAACGCGTATCGCGTACGAGTCCGGGGTGCCGGGTGGGAGCGGGAGAGAGGGCCCGCTGGGTCCCGTCCGGCGTTACATCAGAGAGCTCAGCCCTGCAGAGCGGCAACCTTGGTGGCCAGCGCCGACTTCTTGTTGGCGGCGGCGTTCTTGTGGATGACGCCCTTCGAGACAGCCTTGTCGAGCGCGCGGGAGGCGGCGCGAGAAGCCACGACGGCCTTCTCGACGTCACCCGCGGCGACGGCCTCGCGGGCCTTGCGGATCGCGGTCTTGAGCGAGGACTTGACGGCCTTGTTGCGCAGGCGCGCCTTCTCGTTCGTCTTGTTCCGCTTGATCTGGGACTTGATGTTCGCCACGAAAAGAGCCTTTTCAGGTTCGGTGTTGTTTCTGAGGTGTGCCTCTTCGCTGAGAGGGCGTACGAGACACAGCTGTCCACGATATCAGGGGGCCTAACCTCTGCCCAAACCGAGCGGAGCCGCTCACTCATGGGACCATGGAGCCTACGTATCGATCCGACCATCGCCCCGAGACGAGACCCTGCGTGCCCGCGACTCCTACCCACGTGCCTGAGCCGAGCCGTACCGACCCGGCGCTGATCCGCAATTTCTGCATCATCGCGCACATCGACCACGGCAAGTCCACGCTTGCCGACCGGATGCTCCAGCTGACCGGGGTGGTCGACCAGCGGCAGATGCGCGCCCAGTACCTCGACCGGATGGACATCGAGCGCGAGCGCGGCATCACGATCAAGTCCCAGGCGGTCCGTCTTCCCTGGGCGCCCACCGAGGGCGCGGGTCAGGGGAAGACCCACATCCTCAACATGATCGACACCCCCGGGCACGTCGACTTCACCTACGAGGTCTCGCGCTCCCTGGCGGCCTGCGAGGGCACGATCCTGCTCGTCGACGCGGCCCAGGGCATCGAGGCGCAGACCCTCGCGAACCTGTACCTCGCGATGGAGAACGACCTCACGATCGTTCCCGTGCTGAACAAGATCGACCTGCCCGCCGCGCAGCCGGAGAAGTTCTCCGAGGAGCTGGCCAACCTCATCGGCTGCCAGCCCGAGGACGTGCTCAAGGTCTCCGCCAAGACGGGTCTCGGTGTCGAGGCGCTGCTGGACCGGGTCGTCGAGAACGTGCCGGCCCCCGTAGGTGTCGCCGACGCCCCCGCCCGCGCGATGATCTTCGACTCGGTCTACGACTCCTACCGCGGTGTCGTGACGTACGTCCGTGTCGTCGACGGCCAGCTCAACAAGCGCGAGCGCATCAAGATGATGTCGACCGGCGCCACCCACGAGCTGCTCGAGATCGGCGTCTCGTCCCCGGAGATGACGGCGTCCGACGGTCTCGGCGTCGGCGAGGTCGGCTACCTCATCACCGGTGTGAAGGACGTCCGCCAGTCCAAGGTCGGTGACACGATCACCTCCCTGAGCAAGGGCGCCACCGAGGCGCTCGGCGGCTACAAGGACCCCAAGCCGATGGTGTTCTCGGGCCTCTACCCGCTGGACGGCTCGGAGTACCCGGACCTCCGTGAGGCCCTCGACAAGCTGCAGCTCAACGACGCCGCGCTGGTCTACGAGCCGGAGACCTCCGCGGCTCTCGGCTTCGGCTTCCGCGTCGGCTTCCTCGGCCTGCTGCACCTGGACGTGATCCGGGAGCGGCTCGAGCGCGAGTTCGGTCTCGACCTGATCGCCACCGCCCCCAACGTGGTTTACCGCGTGGTCATGGAGGACGGCAGCGAGCACACGGTCACGAACCCGAGCGAGTTCCCCGAGGGCAAGATCAACGACGTGTACGAGCCCGTCGTGCGCGCCACGATCCTCGCCCCGAGCGAGTTCATCGGCGCGATCATGGAGCTCTGCCAGACCCGTCGCGGCACCCTCCTCGGCATGGACTATCTCTCCGAGGACCGCGTCGAGATCCGCTACACCCTGCCCCTCGCCGAGATCGTCTTCGACTTCTTCGACCAGCTGAAGTCGAAGACGCGCGGTTACGCCTCCCTCGACTACGAGCCCACCGGCGAGCAGGCGTCCAGCCTGGTCAAGGTCGACATCCTGCTGCACGGCGACAAGGTCGACGCCTTCTCCGCCGTCACCCACAAGGACGCGGCGTACGCGTACGGCGTGCGGCTCGTCGCCAAGCTGCGCGAGCTCATCCCGCGGCAGGCCTTCGAGGTGCCGATCCAGGCCGCGATCGGCTCCCGGGTGATCGCCCGCGAGACCATCCGCGCCATCCGCAAGGACGTCCTCGCCAAGTGCTACGGCGGTGACATCTCCCGTAAGCGGAAGCTGCTGGAGAAGCAGAAGGAAGGCAAGAAGCGGATGAAGATGGTCGGCTCCGTGGAGGTCCCGCAGGAGGCCTTCATCGCCGTGCTGTCGAGCGATGACTCCGCGGGCGGCAAGTCCAAGAAGTGATCGGCAGTAATCGGCCAATCAGCTGACAGATACACCGAACGGGCTCACGTGCGATCAGCGCGGGGCCCGTTCGTTATGAACCGGGTATGAAGAGGCGGCCCGCAGCCTCTTACGCGCCGGACCCCGGCGCCTTACTCTGATCGCGGCTCGTAGGTTACTCGCCAGTTAGTACGCAGGAAACGCACCGCCAGAACGCACCGCCGCCGCCCGGAGGACGTCGTGAGCGACACACAGACCCTGATCGAGAACCGGCCGCCCTCCGTGGCGACCCTCTTCCTTGAGCGCGTCGCGCGGACTCCCGACGCGGAGGCCTATCGCTACCCGGTCCCGTCCGCTTCCGGCCAGGGACCGGACGACTGGAAGTCACTCAGCTGGGAGCAGGCCGCCGAGCGGGTCTACGCCATCGCGGCCGGACTGGTCGACCTGGGCGTCCAGGCGGAGGAGCGGGTCGCGCTGGCCTCCTCCACCCGGGTGGAGTGGATCCTCGCCGACCTCGGTGTGATGTGCGCGGGTGCCGCCGTCACCACCGTCTACCCGCAGACCAACGCCGAGGAGTCGGCGTTCATCCTCTCCGACTCCGATTCCGTGGTGCTGATCGCGGAGGACGCGGCCCAGGTCGCCAAGGCCGTCGAGCGCCGCGCCGACCTGCCGAACCTCCACCACGTGGTGGTCATCGACCCCACCGGCGTCGAGACCGACGACTGGGTCCTGAGCCTCGCCGACCTGGAGAAGCGCGGCAAGGCGTACCTGGAGAAGAACACCGAGGCCGTCAAGGAGCGGGTGGCCGCGATCACCGCGGACCAGCTCGCCACCCTCATCTACACCTCGGGAACCACCGGCCGCCCCAAGGGCGTCCGCCTCCCGCACGACAACTGGTCGTACATGGCCAAGGCGATCGCGGCGACCGGACTGGTCACCAAGGACGACGTCCAGTACCTCTGGCTGCCGCTCGCGCACGTCTTCGGCAAGGTGCTGACCTCCGGCCAGATCGAGGTCGGGCACGTCACGGCCGTCGACGGCCGCGTCGACAAGATCATCGAGAACCTGCCGGTCGTCCAGCCGACCTACATGGCCGCCGTGCCGCGCATCTTCGAGAAGGTCTACAACGGAGTCGCCGCCAAGGCCCGGGCCGGTGGCGGCGCCAAGTACAAGATCTTCCAGTGGGCGGCCGGCGTGGCCCGCGAGTACGCGAAGGTCAGCCAGGACAACTTCCGCCGCACCGGCACCGCCGCCACCCCCTTCGGGCTCACGGCCAAGCACAAGGTCGCGGACGCGCTCGTCTACTCCAAGCTCCGTGAGGCCTTCGGCGGCCGGCTGCGCGCCGCCGTCTCCGGCTCCGCCGCCCTCTCGCCCGAGATCGGCTACTTCTTCGCCGGCGCCGGCATCCACATCCTGGAGGGCTACGGCCTGACGGAGACCAGCGCGGCCTCCTTCGTCAACCCGGGCGAGGCCTACCGCACGGGCACCGTCGGCAAGCCGCTCCCCGGCTGCGAGGTCCGCATCGCCGACGACGGCGAGATCCTGCTGCGCGGCCCCGGTGTCATGGAGGGCTACCACGGTCTGCCCGAGAAGACGGCGGAGGTCCTGGAGTCCGACGGCTGGTTCCACACCGGCGACATCGGCGAGCTGTCGGCCGACGGCTACCTCCGGATCACCGACCGCAAGAAGGACCTGATCAAGACGTCCGGCGGCAAGTACATCGCCCCGGCCGAGGTCGAGGGCCAGTTCAAGGCCGTCTGCCCGTTCGTCTCCAACATCCTGGTCCACGGCGCCGACCGGAACTACTGCACGGCGCTGATCGCCCTCGACGAGCCCACCATCATCGGCTGGGCCGCCGAGAACGGCCTCGGCGGCAAGTCGTACGCCGAGATCGTCGCCGCCCCGCAGACCGAGAAGCTGATCCAGGGCTACGTCGACCGCCTCAACGAGGGTCTCCAGCGCTGGCAGACGATCAAGAAGTTCCGCCTGCTGCCGCGCGACCTCGACATCGAGCACGGCGAGCTGACGCCGTCGCTGAAGCTGAAGCGGCCGGTGGTGGAGCGGACGTACAAGGAGCTCATCGAGGAGATGTACGCGGGGTCGCGGGAGGCCTGACCGGGCCTGACAAGGCCTGATCGGGGCGTGGGGGTCGGCCGGCGGGGTCGGGTCGGCCTCGTTGTCCACAGGCTGGACGGTTACCTCGGGCAGTACGGGACAATGGGCTCATGCCTTCCGTACTGCCCGATGGTGAGCCCATGCCCGAGGACGGGGCGCTGCCCGCCCACGCCCTGGAAGGGGCCGGGGATCGGCCGCTCGGGTTCTATCTGCACGTGCCGTACTGCGCCACGCGGTGCGGCTACTGCGACTTCAACACGTACACCGCGAGCGAGCTGCGCGGTGCCGGCGGCGTGCTCGCCTCCCGGGACAACTACGCCGGGCAGGTCGTGGAGGAGATACGCCTCGCCCGCAAGGTGCTCGGTGACGACCCCCGTCCGGTGCGGACCGTCTTCGTGGGCGGGGGCACGCCGACGCTGCTCGCCGCCGGGGATCTCGTACGGATGCTGGGGGCGATCCGGGACGAGTTCGGGCTCGCGGACGACGCCGAGGTGACGACCGAGGCGAACCCCGAGTCGGTGGATCCGGCGTATCTGGCCGAGCTGAGGGCCGGGGGCTTCAACCGGATCTCGTTCGGGATGCAGAGCGCCCGGCAGCACGTCCTGAAGGTCCTGGACCGTACGCACACGCCCGGGCGGCCCGAGGCATGCGTCGCGGAGGCGCGGGCGGCGGGCTTCGAGCACGTCAACCTCGATCTGATCTACGGCACGCCCGGGGAGTCCGACGACGACTGGCGTGCGTCCCTGGAGGCGGCGATCGGCGCCGGGCCCGACCACGTCAGCGCGTACGCGCTGATCGTGGAGGAGGGGACGCAGCTGGCGCGGCGGATCCGGCGCGGCGAGGTGCCGATGACGGACGACGACGTGCACGCGGACCGGTACCTGATCGCGGACTCCGTCTTCGCGGAGGCCGGTTTCGAGTGGTACGAGGTGTCGAACTGGGCGACCTCAAAGGCCGGGCGTTGTCTGCACAACGAGCTGTACTGGCGGGGCGCGGACTGGTGGGGCGCCGGGCCTGGGGCGCACTCGCACGTCGGTGGCGTGCGGTGGTGGAACGTGAAGCACCCGGGCGCGTATGCGGCGGCGCTGACCTCCGGGAGGTCTCCCGGTGCGGGCCGCGAGGTCCTCTCCGCGGAGGACCGGCGGGTGGAGCGTGTGCTGCTTGAGCTCCGGCTCCGGGAGGGCGTGGAGCTGGAGCTCCTGCGGCCGGCGGGCCTCGCCGCCGCCGGGAGAGCCCTTGCGGACGGGCTCCTCGACGCCGGGGCGTACGGGGACGGGCGCGCGGTCCTGACCCTGCGGGGGCGGCTGCTGGCCGACGCGGTCGTTCGGGACCTGGTGGATTAGGCGCCCGCGCCGTGGGGGCGGGCGGGGTATTTGGTGCCGCGCCTGGTGGGGCCTGCAATGGCACCGCCGCCGGGCGAGGGGGCTTGAAGGCGTGCCGCCCTCCTGCGAGGGCCTGCAAGGGCGCCGCCCCCGTGGGTTGTGCCCACCCGTTCCGCCCCAGCGGAACAGTTGCCCACAACGGGTTCGGGTGGGTGGGCGGTCGGTGGATCAGTTGCCCACAACGGGTTCGGGTGGGTGGGAGGTCGGTGGATCAGTTGCCCACAACGGGTTCGGGTGGGTGGGAGGTCGGTGGATCAGTTGCCCACAACGGGTTCGGGTGGGTGGCCGGGTGGGGGCCGGTTGAGCAGTTGCCCACAACGGGCTCGCTCTACGGCGCCGTCACGAAGTCGATCAGTTCTTCCACTCGGCCCAGCAGCGACGGTTCCAGGTCCTTGTACGAGTGGACCTTCGACAGGATGTGTCGCCAGGCCGCGCCCGTGTTGTCCGGCCAGCCCAGGGATCGGCAGACGCCCGTCTTCCAGTCCTGGCCTCGGGGGATCACCGGCCACGCCGGGATGCCCACCGACGACGGCTTCACCGCCTCCCAGACGTCGATGTACGGGTGGCCCACGATCAGCACGTCCGGGGACGAGACCTGGGCCGCGATGCGGGACTCCTTCGAGCCCGGAACCAGGTGGTCGACCAGGATGCCCAGGCGCGCGTCCGCCGCCGGGGCGAAGTCCGCGACGATGGCCGGGAGGTCGTCGATGCCCTCCAGGTACTCCACCACCACGCCCTCGATGCGCAGGTCGTCGCCCCAGACCCGTTCCACCAGCTCGGCGTCGTGGCGGCCCTCCACGTAGATCCGGCCCGCCCGCGCCACCCGGGCCCGTGCGCCGGGGACCGCGATCGAGCCCGAGGCCGTGCGACTCGGGCGGGTCGGAGCGGCCGACGGGCGGGTCAGCGTCACCACCTTGCCCTCCAGCAGGAAGGCCCTCGGTTCCAGCGGGAACGCGCGGTGCTTGCCGAAGCGGTCCTCCAGGGTCACCGTGCCCGCCTCGCAGCGGATCACCGCCCCGCAGAAGCCCGTCGAGACCTCCTCGACGACGAGGTCCACCTCCGCCGGCACCTCCGGCACGGGCGCGGAGCGCTTCCAAGGGGGCGTCAGGTCCGGGTTGTAGCTGCGCATTCGGGCGACGTTATGCGACGGAGAAGCGTCGTGCCAGCTCATCCCGCTGACGCCGTACGAACGCCGCGTCCACCACCGCCCCGTGCCCCGGGACGTACACCGCGTCCTCCCCGCCCAGCGCCAGCAGCCGGTCCAGCGCCGCCGGCCAGCGCCGGCCGATCGCGTCCCGGCCCGCCTGCGGCTCGCCCGACTCCTCGACCAGGTCGCCGCAGAAGACGATCTCCGCGCCATCGGTGTCGGGGACCAGGAGCGCCAGGTCGTGGCCCGAATGCCCCGGCCCGACATTGGCCAGCAGCACCTGTCGGCCGCCCAGATCCAGCGTCCACTCGCCCGACACCGTGTGGCGGGGGAGGACGAGGACGTCCACGGCCTCCGTCGCCGCCGACTCCTCGACCCCGTGACGCACCGCGGACACCCGCAGCACCTCCCGCTCCCGCCGCAGCAGCTCGTCCAGGCCCACGGCTCCGTACACCTCCGCTCCCGCGAAGACCGCCGTGCCCAGCACATGATCGAAATGGGGGTGGCTCAGTGCGATGTGCGTCACTCTCCGGCCGCCCGTGAGGGCCTCCGCCTGCGCCCGCAGCTCCGCGCCCTCGGCGAGCGTGGAGCCCGTGTCGTACAGCAGGACGCCCTTCTCCCCGAGCACCAGGCCCACCGTGGCGTCCCAGCCCGGCAGCCGCCGCCTGCCGACGCCGTCGCCGAGCCGCTCCCAGCCGCACTCTTCCCAATCGACATCCATACGGCGACGCTATCCGCTACGACCCGGCGACCCAGCCTCCTTGCCAGGAGCGATGCCCGCCGCCGTACACTGGCCGGGGGATTCCTGGCACTCGAACAGGGCGAGTGCCAAAAGGGGAGCAATCCGATACGACAGCTGGAGGTGTGCGCGATGCTCAGTGAACGCAGACTCGAGGTGCTGCGCGCCATCGTCCAGGACTATGTCGGGACGGAGGAGCCGGTCGGCTCCAAGGCGCTCACGGAGCGCCACAAGCTCGGCGTCTCGCCCGCCACCGTGCGCAACGACATGGCCGTCCTGGAGGACGAGGGCTACATCGCCCAGCCCCACACCAGTGCCGGACGCATCCCGACCGACAAGGGCTACCGCCTCTTCGTCGACAAGCTCGCCGGCGTGAAGCCGCTGTCGACGCCCGAGCGGCGCGCCATCCACAACTTCCTCGACGGCGCGGTCGACCTCGACGACGTCGTCGGGCGCACGGTCCGGCTGCTCGCGCAGCTGACCCGTCAGGTCGCCGTCGTGCAGTACCCGTCGCTGACCCGCTCGACGGTCCGGCACGTGGAGCTGCTCTCGCTCGCCCCCGCCCGCCTGATGCTCGTGCTGATCACGGACACCGGCCGGGTCGAGCAGCGGATGATCGACTGCCCCGCGCCGTTCGGCGAGACCTCGCTGGCGGACCTGCGGGCCCGGCTCAACAGCCGGGTCGTCGGCCGCCGTTTCGCGGACGTGCCGCAGCTGGTGCAGGATCTTCCGGAGTCGTTCGAGGAGACGGAGGACCGCGGCACGGTGTCGACGGTGCTCGCGACCCTCCTCGAAACCCTGGTGGAGGAGCATGAGGAGCGGCTGATGATCGGCGGCACCGCCAATCTCACCCGCTTCGGCCATGACTTCCCCCTCACGATCAGGCCTGTGCTCGAGGCGCTGGAGGAGCAGGTCGTGCTCCTCAAGCTGCTCGGCGAGGCCAAGGACTCGGGCATGACCGTACGGATCGGGCACGAGAACGCCCATGAGGGGCTCACCTCCACGTCCGTCGTCGCGGTCGGCTACGGTTCGGGCGACGAGGCAGTCGCCAAACTCGGCGTGGTCGGACCGACCCGCATGGACTACCCCGGAACGATGGGAGCGGTACGCGCAGTGGCACGTTACGTCGGACAGATCCTGGCGGAGTCGTAAGTGGCCACGGACTACTACGCCGTACTCGGCGTACGCCGCGACGCGTCCCAGGACGAGATCAAGAAGGCATTCCGGCGGCTCGCGCGCGAGCTGCACCCGGATGTGAATCCCGATCCGAAGACGCAGGAGCGCTTCAAGGAGATCAACGCCGCCTACGAGGTGTTGTCGGACCCGCAGAAGAAGCAGGTCTACGACCTCGGAGGCGACCCGCTGTCCGCGTCCGGCGGCGGCGGTGGAGCCGGGGGCTTCGGCCAGGGCGGCTTCGGGAACTTCTCGGACATCATGGACGCGTTCTTCGGTACGGCGTCGCAGCGTGGGCCGCGCTCGCGCACGCGCCGCGGCCAGGACGCCATGATCCGGCTGGAGATCGACCTCAACGAGGCCGCCTTCGGCACGACCAAGGACATCCAGGTCGACACGGCCGTCGTCTGTACGACGTGCTCGGGCGAGGGCGCCGCGCCCGGCACCTCCGCGCAGACCTGTGACATGTGTCGCGGTCGCGGCGAGGTCTCGCAGGTGACCCGGTCCTTCCTGGGCCAGGTCATGACCTCCCGTCCCTGCCCCCAGTGCCAGGGCTTCGGCACCGTCGTCCCGACCCCGTGCCCCGAGTGCGCGGGCGACGGGCGGGTCCGCTCGCGCCGCACGCTGACCGTGAAGATCCCGGCCGGTGTCGACAACGGCACGCGCATCCAGCTCGCTGGCGAGGGCGAGGTCGGTCCGGGTGGCGGTCCGGCCGGTGACCTGTACGTCGAGATCCACGAGATCCCGCACGAGGTCTTCCAGCGCCGGGGCGACGACCTGCACTGCACGGTCACGATCCCGATGACGGCGGGTGCGCTCGGTACGAAGGTGCCGCTGCAGACGCTGGACGGCCTCGAAGAGGTCGACATCCGCCCGGGCACGCAGTCCGGCCAGTCGATCCCGCTGCACGGGCGCGGCATCACGCACCTGCGCGGGGGCGGTCGCGGCGACCTGATCGTGCACGTCGAGGTGCTGACGCCGTCGAAGCTCGACCCCGAGCAGGAGCGGCTGCTGCGCGAACTGGCGAAGCTGCGCGGCGAGGAGCGGCCGACGGGCCAGTTCCAGCCCGGGCAGCAAGGGCTGTTCTCGCGCTTGAAGGACGCCTTCAACGGCCGGTAGTCGGCGTGACTGCCGGGGGTCCGGGGGTTGCTCTCCGGGTCGGCACGGCCAGCCGGGACAGCAGGGCTTGTTCTCGCCGTTGAAGGACGCCTTCAACGGCCGGTAGGCCGAGTGTTGTGCCTGGAAGGGCGGCATCCGCGGGGAGCGGGTGCCGCCCTTCCGTATGGCACCATGCCCACATGTCCACCGCACTGAGCGATCTCTCCCGATACCCGATCGTGCAGGCCCCCATGGCGGGTGGCGCCTCCAGTCCGCAGCTCGTCGGGGCCGTGTGCGAGGCGGGCGGGCTCGGGTTCCTCGCCGGGGGGTACAAGACCGCCGGCGGGCTCTACCAGGAGATCAAGCAGGTGCGCGGGCTGACCGGGCAGCCCTTCGGCGTCAACCTCTTCATGCCGCAGAGCGGACAGCCCGCGGATTCCGCCGCCGTCGAGGTGTACCGGCACCAGCTCTCGGGCGAGGCGACCTGGTACGAGACGCAGCTCGGCGACCCGGACAGCGGGCGGGACGACGCGTACGACGCGAAGCTCGCGATCCTCCTGGAGGACCCGGTCCCCGTCGTCTCGTTCACCTTCGGCTGCCCCGGGCGCGACACGCTCGACGCGTTCTCCCGCGCCGGTACGTACACGATCGTCACCGTCACCTCGCCCGAGGAGGCCCAGGCCGCGCAGTGGGCCGGGGCGGACGCGGTCTGCGTGCAGGGCGTCGAGGCCGGCGGGCACCAGGGCACCCACCGGGACGACCCGGACGCCTCCGTCGCGGGCACCGGGCTCCTCACGCTCGTCACGCAGGTCCGGGAGACCGTACAGCTGCCGATCGTCGCGACCGGCGGGATCATGCGCGGGGCGCAGATCGCCGCCGTCCTCGCCGCCGGGGCCGACGCCGCCCAGCTCGGCACCGCGTTCCTCGTGTGCCCCGAATCGGGCGCGCACGCCCTGCACAAGCAGGCCATGACGAACCCCCTCTTCGTCCGCACCGAGCTCACCCGCGCCTTCTCCGGGCGGCCGGCGCGCGGGCTCGTCAACCGTTTCATGCGTGAGCACGGGCCGTACGCCCCCGCTGCCTACCCCGAGATCCATCACCTCACCGCCCCCCTGCGCAAGGCCGCCGCCACCGCGGGCGACGCCCAGGGCATGGCCCTGTGGGCCGGCCAGGGGCACCGGCTGGCCCGCGAACTCCCGGCGGGGCAACTGGTCGAGGTGCTGGCCGCCGAACTCGACACCGCACTGACCGCGCAGGCCCACAGGAGCGCTTCATGACCGCACCCGTCTTCGTCGTCGAGGCCGTTCCCGGCCCCGGCTCCTTCCTCCTCGACGGCCCCGAGGGCCGTCACGCCGTCTCCGTGAAGCGGATGCGCGCGGGGGAGGAGCTCGTCCTGACGGACGGGCGGGGCGCGTCGGCCGACTGTGTCGTGCTCGCCGCCGAGGGCAAGGACCAGCTGACCGTCCAGGTCTCGGCGACGCAGATCGAGCCGGAGCCCCTGCCCCGTATCACCGTCGTCCAGGCGCTGCCCAAGGGCGACCGGGGCGAACTGGCCGTCGAGATCATGACGGAGACGGGCGTCGACGCGATCGTGCCGTGGGCCGCGTCCCGCTGCATCACCCAGTGGAAGGGCGAGCGCGGGCTGAAGGCCCTCGCCAAATGGCGGGCGACCGCGCGCGAGGCCGGCAAGCAGTCCCGCCGTACCCGTTTCCCCGAGGTCGCCGACGCGATGACCACCAAGCAGGTGGCGGCGCTCCTCGCCGGCGCCGACTTCGCCGCCGTCCTGCACGAGGACCGGGACCACCCCAGCGGCGCGCTCGCGGACGCCCAACTCCCCGTCGAGGGCGAGATCGTGCTGATCGTCGGACCTGAAGGCGGCGTGTCGCCCGAGGAGTTGGCGGTCTTCGAGACGGCGGGCGCGAAGCCGTACCGTCTGGGCCGCAGCGTGCTCCGTACCTCCACGGCCGGCACGGCGGCCACCGCGCTCCTCCTCGGCCGCACGGGCCGCTGGAGCTAGGGGTCTTGTCGATCAGGCCAGGCGTCGCGAGCCCGGCCTGATGGACAAGGCACCCCTAGTAGTGCTTCGTTACGTGGGGTGATCTCGCCTGGTGGTGGGCATCTTTCGGCTATGAGGCTTGGGGAGGTGGAACGGCTCCGTGGTGAGTTA
>NZ_JBHWBS010000119.1:0-9893 GCF_042735655.1 Streptomyces sp. NPDC059567
GTGTCGGAGCGGGGGCCTTCGGTACGGCTGGGGTCAGCCCTGCCAGGAGTGGGAGGGGCGGAAGCCCGACTGGCGCTCCAGGCGGCGCCAGCCGGCCGTGGAGCGGCCGTGGGCGGACGTCTCGGCGGGCTGGGCGGCCGCGCGGGCGAGCAGCACCGCGGTGATCGCGGCCAGCTCCTCGGGGTCGGCGTGGCCCTTCTCGACTCGGAGAAGGTTGGCTGTGGCAGGCGTGGTCACGTCTGTGGCTCCTCTTACTGAGGCGGGTTGCCGTGCTTGCGGGACGGCAGGTCGGCGTGCTTGGTGCGGAGCATGGCGAGGGACCTGATGAGGACCTCCCGCGTCTCTGCGGGGTCGATCACGTCGTCGACCAGTCCGCGCTCCGCCGCGTAGTAGGGGTGCATCAGCTCGGCCTTGTACTCCTTGACCATGCGCGTCCGCATGGCCTCGGAGTCCTCGGCCTCGGCGATCTGCTTGCGGAAGATGACGTTGGCGGCACCTTCGGCGCCCATCACCGCAATCTCGTTGGTGGGCCAGGCGTACGTCAGGTCGGCGCCGATGGACTGGGAGTCCATGACGATGTACGCGCCGCCGTACGCCTTGCGCAGGATCAAGCTGATCCGGGGCACGGTCGCGTTGCAGTACGCGTACAGCAGCTTCGCGCCGTGGCGGATGATTCCACCGTGCTCCTGATCAACGCCCGGCAGGAAGCCGGGTACGTCCAAAAGGGTGATGATCGGGATATTGAAAGCATCGCACATCTGGACGAAACGGGCGGCCTTCTCCGAGGCCTCGATGTCCAGGACGCCCGCCAGCGACTGGGGCTGGTTGGCGACGATGCCCACGACCTGACCGTCCAGGCGGGCCAGCGCGCAGATGATGTTGCGGGCCCAGCGCTCGTGGATCTCCAGGAAGTCGCCTTCGTCGACGAGCTCCTCGATCACCTTGTGCATGTCGTACGGACGGTTGCCGTCGGCCGGGACCAGGTCGAGCAGGACGTCCGAGCGGCGGTCGGCCGGGTCCTCGGAGGCCACGGTCGGCGGGTTCTCGCGGTTGTTCTGCGGGAGCATCGACAGGAGGTACCGCACCTCGGCGATGCAGGTCTCCTCGTCGTCGTAC
Organism: Streptomyces sp. NPDC059567; assembly: GCF_042735655.1. Taxonomy (NCBI): domain Bacteria; kingdom Bacillati; phylum Actinomycetota; class Actinomycetes; order Kitasatosporales; family Streptomycetaceae; genus Streptomyces; species Streptomyces sp. NPDC059567. Next base: position 1,117 of record NZ_JBHWBS010000119.1, read on the forward strand.
GCGAAGTGCGCGACGCCGCTCGTCTCGGCGTGCACGTCCGCGCCGCCGAGGCCGTTCTGGGTGATCTCCTCGCCGGTGACCGCCTTGACGACGTCCGGGCCGGTGATGAACATCTGCGAGGTCTCGCGGACCATGAAGACGAAGTCGGTCAGCGCCGGGCTGTAGGCCGCGCCACCGGCGCACGGGCCGAGCATCACCGAGATCTGCGGGATGACACCCGAGGCGCGGGTGTTGCGCTGGAAGATGCCGCCGTAGCCGGCGAGGGCGGAGACGCCCTCCTGGATACGGGCGCCGGCGCCGTCGTTCAGCGAGACGAGCGGGGCGCCGGACGCGATCGCCATGTCCATGATCTTGTGGATCTTCGTGGCGTGGGCCTCGCCCAGCGCGCCGCCGAAGATCCGGAAGTCGTGCGCGTAGACGAAGACCGTGCGGCCCTCGACCGTGCCCCAGCCGGTGATGACACCGTCGGTGTACGGCTTCTTCGCCTCCAGGCCGAAGCCCGTGGCGCGGTGTCGGCGGAGCTGCTCGACCTCGTTGAAGGAACCAGGGTCGAGCAGCAGCTCGATGCGCTCGCGAGCGGTCAGCTTGCCCTTGGCGTGCTGGGCCTCGGTCGCCCGCTCGCTCGGCCCGCGCCGAGCCTCCTCGCGCAGGGCGTGCAGTTCGGCCACACGGCCACGCGCGTCAGTCGGCTCGCTCGGGATCTGGTCCACAACGGTCATGTACCGACCCTACGAAGTCGACCAAGCAAATCCCGCCGTCCACTCCGTACAGTCTCCCGCGTCGATTCCTGGTGGAGTAAGACAGAACCGCCGACAGGGGGAACCGAGTCAACAGCCAGACACCCCTTGCGTTTGTAGGTTTTCCACACAACCCTCTAAAGCGCCACTTGCGTGCGGCAGGTGACGCCAGCGGTACCGGGAGTGATCCGCAGCCGCAGTGAGCGGCCTGTCGCGAGCACCTCCACGGAGGGATCATGGTCGATCACGCGGCGGACCCGCTGGTTCCAGACCAGCTCCAGCGGCCGGCCCGTGCGCTGCGGCTCACTGATCCGGAGGTCGAGGACCGAGCGCCGGCGGCGGACCAGGACGCTCGCGGGGGCCGTGACCGTCAGGCGCCCCACCGTACCGGCCCGCCACAGGTTCGCGGCCGTGAGTCCGAGGGACGGGACGGCGACGGCCTGGCGGTCGGCGGTGTTGTCCAGGATCTCCAGCCAGTCCTCGTCGGCGGCGCGGGCGGCCAGGGTGCGCCGGGAGGCGCCCGGCATGAGCAGATACGCGTACGTGGCGCCGGCCGGGTCCGTGCCGTGGTCGAACCACAGGGTCTGGTAGGTCCGGGTGCGGGTCTCGGTGGAGCTGGTGGTGTTGATGTCGCTCCAGGCGCCGGTCCGGTCCTCGCGCAGGGTCCGGAGGTTCGCGGTGCCCCGGGGGAAGACCCAGCCGCCGTGTCCTTCGAGGTGCGCCCAGCGCTTGCCGGTGGTGAGCGCCCGGGTGCCGCCCCCACGGCCGTCGCCGAGGTTGCGGTTGTCGACGACCGTCTCGACGGGGACGCCGTCGGTGGCGGTGATCCCGGCCCCGAGACAGATCACGGTGTCCGCCGCGCAGAACCAGGACTTACGGGCCTCCAGGGTGGAATCCAGGCCCTTGAGGTGCTGTCCGACGGCGGCGAACTCGCCGTCGGTGGCTCCGCCGACCCAGGTCACGGCCGGCTTCGGGGCGCCCCACTCGCCGCCCGCGCGGTCGGCGAGCCGCTTGGTGGAGACGGTGGTGCCGGGGAGGCGGTAGGGGTCGACGGTGGGCCAGAACCAGTCGGTGTACTGACCTCCCTGGCCGGGGGTCCACCAGGAGAGCATTCCGGCGCCGGTGTGCCAGCCGCGCGGGTTCTCCCCGTTGCCGCACTCGTAGTACGAGATCCGGTCCGAGGCCATGGCGATGTTGGCGGCCCACCCGGGGCGCCGGTGGACGGCCCGGTCCATGGCGGCGAACAGGGTGTGCCCGGTCGGCTCGGCGGCGGCCGGGACGGGCCCGTCGGCGACCGCATGCAGCCGGGCGAGGTCGGCGACGCCGAACTGGCGGGCGGAGAGGATCGGGGAGACGGTGTCGCGCTCGATCCAGCCCTTCACGCGCGCGTGCCACCGACGGCGCTCGGCGGCGCTCGCTCCGCCCGCGAGCAGGGCCATGGCCGCGATGATCCCCTGGCCGTGGAAGTGGTCGGAGCGCATGACGCGACGCTCGTCGTTCTTGAGGTAGCCACGGCTGATGGCACGGCCGTTGACACTGTCCATCATCAGGCCGTCGTAGATCAGCGGCGCGTAGGCCTTCTCCACGCTGTCGAGGATGATCTGCCGGTTCGGGTCGGTGACCGCCCAGCTGGAGCCGGCGAGCAGGGTGAAGAGCCGCCCGAGGCCGTCGAGCATGACCTGTCCGTACGTGCCCGAGTAGGCGACCCAGGTGTGCTGGACGAACGAGCCGTCGGCGTAGAGGCCGTCTCCCTTGGTCACGTACGGGAAGACGGGCGAGAGGGCGTCGCGGGCGAGGGCGAGCTTGGCGGGGTTCGCGCCGACGATGCCGCGCACGGCGACGGAGCGGCAGAGGTCGACGCGGTTGGCGCCGGTGGAGGTGCCGCTGTAGTCGCCGAGCATCGCGTCGGGGACGAAGTGGTCGACGGCGGCGCAGGCGGCCGCGATCCGCCCGGGACCGAGGTGCGGGTGGAGCGCGGCGACGATGTCCATGAGGAGGCGGGGGCTGCCGATCTGCCACTCCCACCAGTTTCCGTAGCGGACGGTCGTCGGGTTGTAGATCCGCGCCGAGAGGTGGTCCAGGCCGCGCAGCACGTCGGCGAGCAGGGCCGCGTCGCCGGTGAGGCCGGTGCCCGGCTGGAGGTACGCCTGCGTCATGGTCCACAGGCGGCTGTAGCTCTGGGTGATGCCGGAGGGCGGGTCGAAGGTGTAGCCCGGCCAGAGGGAGGTGTCGGTCGGGGTCATGGAAGCCCGGAAGGCGCGGGCGAGTTCGCCGGTCTCGGCGAGGCGGGACGCGTACGGCTCGGCGCCGGCATCGAAGCCGGCGCCGAGCTGGATGTCGAGCCAGCGCTGCCTGAGGGTCTCGAACTCACCCTCGGCGGCGCGAGCGTGGCCGGGCAGGGCGAGCGTGGCCGCCGCTGCGGAGGTGACGGTCAGGAAGGTACGGCGGGACCAGGCGGGAACGGGCACGGAAGCCTCCCGGAGGGAAGTGGTGTAGACCGGTTGGCGACCGGTCTAGCACCCGTTCTCCGACGCAATCAATGAGCACGACAAGCGCTTGCTACAGGGAGCCTCCGCAGTGGAAGCGGGCGTTCCCCCAGTCCGCGTGGTCGTTGCCGGTCCCGTCGCCGCCGTCGCCCGCCACCAGCTCCACGTAGGAGGCCCCGGTGACGTCGGCGGTGAGCCGCCAGGCGGTGTCGGCGGCCTTCAGGACCGGCGACTTCACCTTCTCCGTGCCGTCGGCGACGACGCTGAACTGCACCGAGCCGCGGCTCGTCTGGACGTCGTCCACGCCGACCTCGGCGGTGACGGAGGTGCACTTCCCGCCCAGGTAGTAGCGGACCGTGGACGGGGCATGGGCGCCCAGGCCCTTGGCGTAGGCCACTCCCCCGATCCTGAGCGGGCCGCCGTCGCCGGTGCCCGTCTCGCCGTTGGACAGGTCGCGCTCGACCGGTCCCCAGCCGTTGGCCGCGGACGTCCAGTCCAGGTCGCTGGCCCAGCTGTCCGTGGTGGGCGGCGGGGGCAGAGTACGGACGGAGGTGGCCGCGCTCAGCTTCCGCGCCTCTCCCCCGACGGTGTACGTGAGCGTCGAACCGAGCGGGTACGCCTGGTACTTCGCGTCCACCGGGGGCGTCACCTGCCAGGTGGCGGTGGCCTGGGCGCCCGCCGCGACCGTCCCGAGGGAGACCGGTCCGGCCGGCTCGGCGGTCCAGCCCGCGGGGAGTTCCAGTGCGGCGGTGGCCCCGGCGACGGCGTTCGCCTCGTCGTTGGCGAAGGTGGCCGTGACCTGGTTGGGGCGGCCCGGTTCCAGGGTCTCCGGGGCGGTGAGGGCGAGCGTGCCGCAGGCCGCCTTCTCCGCCGCGGGGCCGAGGTCGGTGACGGTGAAGGAGTCGAGGACGAAGTCGGCTCCGTCGGGGGCGTCACCGCGCTTGCGCAGTCCGCTCCAGGTGTCGCCGCAGCCGGCGGTCACGGTCTCGGAGAAGTGCCCGGTGGTCCTCTGCTGTCCGACGGGCGTACGACGTGTCTCCACCGCGGTCCCGTTCGTGCGGTCGTAGCCGGTGACCCACTCGTAGGCGCCCGCGTGGCTCGACTGGTAGTCGAACTCGACGCGGTAGCCGCGCCCGTCCTTCATCGGGACCGTCCAGGGCGCGGTCCGGTAGACCAGGCCGCTGTTCTCGTCGTGGGACTTGAGCGACTCGGCGCCGCCGATGACGTCGTCGACGAGCTTCCCGTTCCAGCCCGCCTGGGTGTACGGGGCGTGGAGCTGGGCGATGTGGGTGCGCGGGTCGGTCGTGCCGCCGGAGTCACCCTTGAGGAAGGGGCCCCAGCCCTGGTCGACGGCCTCGAAGTCCTCGTGCACGAGCGCGCCGGCCTTGATGGCGGGGTTGTTGGCGACGATCCGGACGTCGTCGATCCGGACGGCCGCCGGGCTGCCGCTCGCGGCCTCGATCCGGAGCGCGGTGGAGCCGCTGGCGGGGGCGGTGAAGGTGACCTTGGCGCGCTGGAGGCGGGTGCCGTTCCAGTCGGAGGCGGCGACCCGGTCCTGGACGGCCGAGCGCTCGACGGTGACGGACGCCCCGCCGGCCGAGAGCGTGGTGGGCCGGGTGCGGCCCGCCTCGACCTCGATCAGGGCGGAGGCGGTGTACCGCTTGCCGGGGGTGAGGCCGGTGACGTGCTGTCGTACGGACGCGGTCGCCGAGCCGGTCAGCCTGGCGCTGTTGCGGCCCTGGGCGTCGGTGTCACGGGCGACGGTTCCGGCCTTGGTCCAGGCGGAGAGCCTCGCGTCGTTGAATCCGGGGTCATCGACCGGGGTCCCCTGGCCCCAGCGGGGGTCGCGCGGCTCGGGGGCGCGGTCCGGGTAGAGGACGTAGGGCTGGCCGGCGGCGGCGTCGAGGGTGATCTGCCCGTCGACGGGGCGTACGGTCGCGGTCTTCACGCGGCCGTTGTCGGTGAGCTTGTAGACGGCGTACGAGCCGGCGCCCGGGACGGTCCACGTGGTGCGGCCGCCCGCCTTGTTGTAGTGGTAGAGCTTCTTGCCGCCGTCCCAGGGCAGCAGGTAGTTCTCACCGTCGAGGACCTTGCGGCCGTTGTCGTAGAAGGTGCGACGGCCGTCCTCGACGGTGCCGCGCACACCGCCCGTGAAGGTGAGGTCGTTGCCGTTCCAGCGGGTGATCGTCTGCTGCTGGAGGTACTTGGCGGGCAGGTTCTTCTGCCAGATGTTGGCATAGAAGTGGTTCCAGTCGGTCTCGCCGGTCCACCCCTCGAAGTCTTCGAGGGCGGTCTGGCCGAGGACCGGGTGGTTGTTCCAGACGTCCTTCTCGCCGTTGCGGATGAAGCGGATGATCTGGGAGTTGAGGCCCTTGTTGGTGGCGCCGCCGTAGTTCAGGTCGTTGGCCCAGTGGGACCAGAGGGAGGCGCGCTCGAACTTCTCGGACCACTCGGTGGCGACGTTCCACCCCTGGGCCTGGACGGCCTGCATCGTCTTGTCGGCGATCCAGCCGTGGGTGTAGTAGACGTCGATGTAGAGCATCGACAGATTGGGGTCGGTCTCGTCGCGCAGCTGCTGGAACCGGCGGGCGAGGTCGCCGCTGTTGATGTCCCGGCGCTGGTCGATGTAGTAGCTCTGGTTGAGCCAGTTCCAGCCGGGCTTGGTCTTGTCGACGAGGATCTCGCTGAAGTTCTTCGCCTCGGGGTACGACTCGGTGGCGTTGACGTGGACGCCGAAGCCGGCGCCCCACTTCTTCCCCTCCCTCAGCAGCTTGTTGAGGTCGTCGAGGCCGCCGGCGCGCTTGTTGTGGTTGCCGCCGTAGTCGGGGTGCGCGGAGTCGTGGCCCTCGGAGCCGTACCCCTTGAGCAGGGCGAACTGACCGAGCCCGTCGGTGGCGAGCGAGATCCGCTTGACGTCGTCGAGGGTGCGCAGGAAGGGGTGGGTGGCCTGCGAGGCGAAGTTGAACGGGATGTGGGCGATGACCCGGTCGGGGGTCTGTTCGCTGCCCGGGGCCTTGACGCCGATCGCGCGGAAGGCGAGGGCGCCGTCCTGCCAGTCGGTCTTCCCGTCGGCGTTGGCGTCGGGGGTGACGACGACCTTGGCCCAGGGGAGGTTGTCGCCGCTCTCGGGCCGCGGGGCTCCCGCGCCGCGGTAGGTCCACTGGCCGGACCAGACGCCCACACGGGTCTCGGTCGCCGTCCTGCGGGCCTGGTGCCAGAAGCGGGCGCCGTCGCGGGCGCTCGCTCCCGCGGGCTTGTCGTAGCTGGAGTTGGACTCGACGGCGGCCGCGAGCCGGTCGGTGTTGACGAGTGCGTAGCTCGCCCCGACGGGAGCGCTCTCGGCGGCGGTGGCGTCGGTGACCTTGGCGAAGACGTCGGCGGTACGGGTGGAGTCGGGGTCGAGCCGGGTGAAGGCGGTCTCCGCGCCGGTGTCGGCCGAGCCCACGGAGACGAGGTCGTGGCCGGGTATGTCGAGGGTGCCGACCCGGAAGCTCTCGGTGTCGCGGACGGCGGTGACCTTGAAGGTGGTGGCACGGCCGCGCACGCTCAGCGTCGCGTCGATCTCGACGCCGGCCAGGGCGGGGAAGGTGAGGGTGTACGCCGCGCTGGCGGCGGTCAGGACGGGGGCGCCCTTGGCCTGGACGGCATAGGCCGTGCCGTTGAGGACGATCTTGGTGACCGGGGCCGTGCTCCCGAGCAGACGGGCGCCGGTGGAGCGGTCGGTGTACGAGAGGACGCGCGGGAAGTCCTCGGCGACCGCGACGGAGAGCTGGTCGGAGCCGATGACGGCGTCGGCGCCGACGCGTGCGGAGGCTTCGGCGAAGGTGGCGGGGGCCGTCGCGAGAGCGGGCCCGGCCAGGGCGAACACGGCCGACGAGGCGACGGCGAGCGCGCAGGCCGCACGGATTCTTCGGGACTCGGGGAGGGACATGCGCACTAGTTGGCCCCTGCCCGCCGGGCACCGTCAACGAGATCGGGCCCCGGCGGCCCCGCCAGTCCAAGAACCCCCTTCGGTTAGTCCAAGTGACCACCGAAGGGGGCTTCTTGACGCGGGAACGACGGTCAACAGCCGCCGCAGTTGTAGAAGGTCACGTCCCAGTGGTTGCCCTCGTCGGCGTAGATGTTGCCGGCGCCGGACTTCCACTGCGGAGCACCGTCCCCGCGCACACCGATGTAGGTGAAGGTGTTCTTGATGTAGTTCCCGACGCACGTGTACTTGCTGAAGTCGAGCTTGTAGCCGTTCCAGTGCGAGTACGTGCCGCCGGCGTGGCCGGTCTCGGTGCCGCCGGTGATGTTCAGCGCGCAGCCACTGGCGCTCTTGAGGGTCTGGGCACCCTGCGCCGTGGCGAGGTTGAGCTGCTCGAACGAGGTGCAGGTCGGGTTGTTGCGGTTGGAGCAGCCGCCGGACGAGGACCAGGTGATGCCGGAGTTGCGGAACATCGAGGTCGCGGTGGCGTGGCTGATCTTGGTGGCGGCCTGGGCGTCGGTGGCGCCGCCGAGGACGCCGACGCCGGGGGCGAAGAGGGCGCCGAGGACCAGGGCGAGCGCGGTGAGGACGGAGCGGAGCTTCATCGGGGGTTGCCTCCTGCTGGTGACCGTGTCGGATGGGACGGCTGTGCAGGTGGAGCAGGGAGATGGTGCCGCAGCTCTACGCGCGTCCGCCAGAGGGCCTCGACGTCTTTCGGGTGAATCGGGGGAAACCTCGCGCAGAGATGTTGAAAGTTGAACGGAATAGGGTTACTGTCGTTCTCGTTGAAGCTTCAACAAAGGGCATCCGGCCCCCGCGCACCGTCCCCAAGGAGCAGGTCATGGGCATCTTCAGCCGCAAGAACGACACCGTCGACACCGCCGTCGCCACCCTCCCCGTCGACCCGGCGCTGGCCGCGCTGACCGGCGACTACACGATCGACCCGGCGCACAGCAGCATCGGCTTCACCGTCCGTCACGCGATGGTCACCAACGTGCGCGGCACCTTCGCCGAGCACGAGGGCACGCTGACGCTGGACGGCTCGAACCCCGGCGCGTCCACCGCCTCCATCGAGGTCAAGATCGCCTCCATCGACACGGGCATCGGCGACCGCGACGGCCACCTGCGCAGCGGCGACTTCTTCGACGCCGAGCAGTTCCCGCTGATGACCTTCCGCTCCACGGAGGCCGCGCAGCTGGGCGGCGACAAGTACCGCGTGACCGGCGACCTCACGATCAAGGACGTGACGAAGCCGCTCTCCATCGACCTGGAGTTCAACGGCACGGCGACGGACCCCTACGGCAACGAGCGCGTCGGTTTCGAGGGCTCGGCCGAGATCCTGCGCTCCGACTGGGGCCTGACCTGGAACGCGGCCCTGGAGACCGGCGGTGTGATGGTCAGCGACAAGGTGAAGCTGAACTTCGACATCTCCGCGATCAAGAACGCCGCCTGAGCCTTCGGCCCTCCGAACGGCTCTTCCCCGCACCACGAGCGCGCCCGCCACTCCGTCACGACGGCTGGCGGGCGCGCGCCGGAACGGGGATGTTTTCATTGGGCGCCCCAAGCGTCGGAACCATGGAATTACCT
>NZ_JBHWBS010000119.1:9903-22164 GCF_042735655.1 Streptomyces sp. NPDC059567
TAAAACTACCGCGGCTTGAGCTTCGGCCCCCCCAAAGGTATGTCCCCCCCCCCCCGCGGGCCCCCGCCTCTCGGACCGGCGGGGGGGGGGGCGCTCGGCGTTCCGGGGATGTTGTCAGTGGGCGCCGCTAGCGTCGGATCCATGGAATTCCGTATCGACAGCAGTGAGTTGACCGACGCCGTGGCCTGGGCCGCCCGCGTCCTGCCCGCCCGGTCTCCGGTGCCGGTGCTCGGCGGGCTGCTCCTGGAGGCGAGCGGCGGCCGGCTGCGTGTCTCCGGTCTCGACTACGAGGCGTCGGCGCGCATCGAGGTCGAGGCGGACACCGCGCGGGACGGCCGCGCGCTGGTCCTGGGGCGGCGGCTGCTCGACATCTGCAAGGTGCTTCCCCGGGGCGTCGTGGAGTGCGTGGTCGAGGGCGCCCGTCTCTCCGTGACCGGCGGGGAGGCCCGTTTCGGGCTCTCCCTGCTGCCGCTGGACGACTATCCGGCGCAGCCCGGGCTGCCCGCGTTCCGGGGCGTGGTGGACGCCGACGCGTTCGCGGCGGCCGTCGGACAGGTGGCGGTGGCGGCGGGCCGGGACGACTCGCTGCCGGTCCTGACGGGGATACGGCTGGCCCTCGACGGTACGACGATGACGCTGGCCGCGACCGACCGCTACCGCTACGCGGTCCGCACGCTGGAGTGGAAGCCGGAGTGCGGGGACGGGGTGTCCGAGGCGGCCGAGGGCGCGGACGTGGTCGTGCCGGCGCGTCGGCTGACCGAGATCGCCCGCTCCCTGACGACGGCGGGGCCGGTCCGCCTCGCCCTGGACGGCGGTTCGATCGGCTTCGAGAGCGACGGGACACGGACGACGACCCGGTTGCTCGACGGCCGGCTCCCCCGCCACGACAAGCTCTTCTCCCTGGGGGAGCACGCCGTCGCCGTGACCGACCGGGCTCCGCTGCTCGAGGCCGTCAAGCGGGTCGCGGTGGTCGCGGAGGGCGACAGCCCGGTCCAGCTCGCCTTCGCCGGCGACACCGTCCAGCTCCAGGCCGGCTACGAGGACGACGTGGCCTCCCAGCGGCTTCCGGCCCTCCTGGAGGGCGCGGATTCGATGACGGTCGCGTTCAACCCCGGCTATCTGCTGGACGCGCTCGGCTCCTTCGGCACCGACTCCGTCCGCTTCCACCTCCTCGGCCCGGGCCAGCGCGCCCTGATCACCGACCGGGAGGACGGGGTCCACCAGCATCTGCTGATGTCGGTGAAGCCCCTGGTGTAGCTCCTGCCCCCGGCTCTCCGTGGGACCGCCCTCGGGGTGACGCCGAAGCCCAAGTGGAGCCCACGAGTGGTGGGCGCCTTCCCGCACGCTCAGGCTGACGTACGCAGTGCCCGCCCCGATCATGCGGCGGCGGGCTGAGCCACGCGACGTCGCCCCGGTCGGGGCGGGTGGGACGTCAGAGAGACGGGATCTCATGACGGAGCAGGGCATCGGAACAGGCTGCCTGCCGCTCGCTCGCGGGAGCGACAGGTCCGAACGAAGGCGGGCGCAGCGCCGCTACCCACCGCGAAGCTCCCGGCGGTCGCCCACCGGGGTCGCGCTCGTCGCGGCCGGGCTGGCATTCCTGGGCGCGGTCGGTCCGACCCCGAGCAGTGCCGCGTCGCCCCCCTCCACCGGGCCCCATCCGGGAGGTACGGCGCGGTTCGTGCCCGGTCCCTGCCCGGAGGCGCCCGAAGAGATCCCCGGGCGGTGCGGGGTCCTGGAGGTGCCCGAGAACCGGCAACACCGCGGCGGCGGACGGACCATCAGGCTGGCCGTCGCCATCATTCCGGCCACGTCGACGAAACCGGCCGAGGACCCGGTGGTGTTCATGGAGGGGGGTCCCGGCGGCGACGCGATCGGGGCCATCCCCTTCCTGATCGATTCCGGCGTGAACCGGGATCGCGACCTGATCGTCATGACCCAGCGCGGCGGGCCCTACTCGGAGCCGTACCTCGCCTGCCCGGAGATCGACCGCTTCAACGCGAGCGCCGTCGGACTGCCCTACGACGCGCCCTCGACCGGACGGCTCCTGGTACGAGCGGCGAAGGAGTGCCGGGACCGTCTGACGGCCGACGGAGTCCGGCTGAGCAGCTACAACACCACCGAGAACGCCGCCGACTTCGCCGACCTGCGCAAGGCGCTCGGCATCGAGAAGTGGAACGTCTACGGCTACTCCTACGGCACCGACCTGGCCCTCACCTACCTGCGGCGGCACCCCGACGGGATCCGCTCGGTGACCATCGACTCGGTCGTGCCGCCACAGATCGTGAGCCTGCCGTGGGCCTGGGACAGCGCCCAGGAGGGGATCAACACGATCTTCGCGGCGTGCGAGGCCCAGCCGAGCTGCAAGAGCCGCTACCCGAACCTCTCCCGCATGCTCACGGAACAGGTCCGGCGCCTTGAGGCGAACCCCCTGACGCTGACGGTGCGGCCGCCCGGGGGCGGCAGCCCGGTGAAGGTCGTCCTCGACGGGGGCGCGCTGGTGAACCTGCTGGTCACCAACGGCGGTGCCCTGCCCGCCGCCGTGGTCCCCGCGGCGCTCGACGAACTCGCCCGCGGCAATCCGGAACGCCTGGCGCAGGCACAGGCCGCCGGCGCGGCGCTGCCCGCCGTCCCCCAGGCCTTTGGTCTGACGCATTCGGTGGTGTGCGCCGAGTGGGCGCCCGGCTTCACGAAGTCCGACGTCCTGGAGGCGGGGCGCCGGGCCTTCCCCGGGTGGCCGGACACGGTCCTGGCCCATGCGCCGCAGCTGCCCTTCCAGTACGACCTGTGCCGCGTCTGGAACGTCCCTGACCGCACCGCGATCCAGCGGGTGACCACCTTCAGCAAGGTGCCGACGCTGATCATCTCCGGAACGTTCGACGCGAAGACGGGCGCGAGCTGGGGGCCGTACGCCGGCCGCACGCTGCCCCGCTCGACCGCCGTGCAGATTCCCGGCATCGGCCACTTCGTGGTCCCGCAGTCGCCCTGTGCGCAGAGCGTCCTGGCTTCCTTCCTCGCGCGTCCGACCTCGCCCGACACCGGGTGCGTGGCGGGACTCGCACCGGGTCCGTTCACCATCACCCCTGAACCGGAGAACGCATGATGTCCCTCAGCCCACCCGGACACCGGCGCGCGTCGCGCCGGTTCCCGGCCACGCTGGCCGGAGCCACGGTCGGTGCCCTCGTCGTCGGCCTGGCAACGATGCCCGCCCGCGCCGAGTCCGGAGACGGAGCGCCGGTCGGCACGGTCGCCCGGACGGCGGGCGACGCCCGCTTCGAACCCGGCCCCTGCCCGCGGACGGCGGACCCGATCCCCGATCTGGAGCGCGCCCGCTGCGGAACGCTCACCGTCCCCGAGAAGCACTCCCACCGCAAGGGACGGAAGATCATCCTCGCGGTCGCGATCGTCCCCGCGGCCACCAGCAGACCGGCACCCGACCCGATCGTGTGGCTCGCCGGCGGGCCCGGCGACGACGCGGTCTCCGAGATCCCGATGGCGGTCTCCGGCGGCCTGAACCGCGACCGCGACGTGATCTTCATGTCCCAGCGCGGGACCTACTCGGCCGACCCGGAGCTCACCTGCCGGAACGTCGACGAGTTCGTCGCGAACTCCCTCGATCTCGTCTTCGGCGCGCCGTCCACCGGACGCCTGCACGTCGAGGAGACGCGGAAGTGCCGCGAGCAGCTGGTGAGCCGCGGAGCCGACCTCAGCGCCTACAACGGCACCGAGAGCTCCGCCGACTACGACGGCCTGCGCAAGGCACTGGGCATCAGGCAGTGGAACGTCTTCGGCATCTCCTACGGCACCGACCTGGCGCTCCAGTACATGCGACTGCACCCGAAGGGCATCCGGTCGGTCGGCATCGACGGCGTCCTGCCCCCGTCTCTGGCCGGCGGGGCCGTGACCTGGAAGGCCGCACGAGAAGGCTTCGACAGCATCTTCAAGACATGCGCGGAGCAGCCCGCCTGCAACACCCGCTATCCGAACCTCAAGGCCACCTTCGAGCGCCTCGTGGTCGAGCTCGAGGCCCGACCGGTCACCACCACCGTCACGGTTCCGGGCCACCCGGAGCCTGTGAAGGTCACGCTGGACGGCGGACTCCTGGTGAACTGGCTGACCTTCGCCAGCCATCTCGCGGCCGGAGTGCCCCGTTCCATCGACGAACTGGCACACGGCAACCCGCAGCGGATCGCCGAGCAGTACGCGGGCGGAAAGCTCAGCCCGCAGGCCATCGGGAGGGTCTCTCACGGACTCGTCTTCGGCGTCTTCTGCAGCGAGTGGACACCGTTCGAGAGCGAGGCCGACGTGATCCGGGCCGGACGGCGCGCGTTCCCGTCATTCCCCCGCTCGGTGCTGGCCAACGCTCCGCTTCTCAGCTGGATGCATGCGGACTGCCGTGCCTGGGACATCCCCGCGGCACCGCCCTCGATCCGCGCGGTGACGCGCAGCGACATCCCGACGCTCGTCCTGTCCGGCGGGTTCGACGCCCAGACCGCGCCGAGCAGCGGGCCGTACGCCGCCCGTACGCTGAGCCGGTCCACCGCCGTCACGGTCCCCTACGTCGCCCACGTCGTCTTCGCCGACTCCCCCTGCGCGCAAACGATCACCCGCTCGTTCTTCAACGCTCCGACCGCGCCGGACACGGGATGCCTCGCCGGACTCCAGCCGCCCGTGTTCGAGATCGGGACCTGAGAGCGTGGGCGGCCGCCCTCCCCTGAGGGTGGCCGCCCTCAACAGGCGGATCTCGCGGGTCGGGCGGATTCGCGGATCGGGCCGCCTAGAACCCGCCGCCGCCGAAGTCCCCGCCTCCTCCGAAGTCGCCGAAGCCGCCACCGCCGCCGAAGTCGCCGGACCCGAAGTCGCCGGAGCTGAAGTCGCCCCCGGAGAAGTCGCCGCCCTCGAACTCCCCGCCGCCGTACTCGGAGGCGTAGGCCGGGGTGGCGAGCATCGAGCCGAGCAGGGTGCCGGCGAGGAGGCCGGGTAGCAGTCCGCCGCCGAAGTAGCCGCCGGCCCACGGGCCGTACGCCGGTCCCGCCTCCCAGTACGGGCGGCGGCCGTCGTAGGTGTCGACGGTGCGGGCCAGGGGGTCCTGCCCGTCGTCGAGGCGGGCGGCGTCGGCGGCGCAGACCGGGACGTCACGGGCGGCTCCCCCGCCCGCCGGGCTCCAGGTCCGGTCCTCGACGGAGGGGCCGTGGCGCGGGTCGAAGAAGCAGGGGGGACGGCGCTCGGGCAGCGGCTTGGACTCGCGCCTGGCGGCCAGGACGGCGAGTGAGTAGCGGCCGTCCTCCAGCTGCTGGGTCACCGGTTTGACGTCGTGCGGACGGGTCGCGGAGCCCATCAGCGACTTGGCCTTGTCGTACGAGTCCAGCGCCCGCTCGTAGTCGCCGCGCATGGCGTCGTCGGCGCCGGGCTCGGCCGGGTGGAAGTCGAGGCGTTCGAGCTCCTCGCCGAAGGCGGTGATGTCCTCGTCGACGACGACCCGGAGCTTCTCCAGGGCCTCGCGCTCCTCGGCCTCCTTGCGGAGCCGCTTGCGCCGGACGACCGCGTACGCTCCGGCGCCACCGGCGGCGACGACCGCGCCGAGGGTGATCAGTCCGGCGACGGGAACGCCGTCGTCGGCGCTCGCCGTGGACCAGGAGGAGGGAGCGGTGCCGGACATCGTCGGCAGCGCCTGGTCGACGAAGTTGTTCAGCTCGGTGGCGGCGTCCACCCCGGGCTGTCGTACGGAGGTGACCAGGTTGTCCACGGTCTGCGCGGACATCACCGAGCGGTCGGCGGCGGCGTCGAACCCGTCACCGAGCCGGACCGCGTACAGGCCGGTCACCCCGGTCTGGGTGCGCAGATTGCGCAGCAGGTTCTCGGGCGGATACTCGCTGGACGCGGGCAGCACGGCGACGAACAGCGGCTTGTCGGCGTCCTCGATCTTCTGGGCGAGGGCGTCCGCTTCGGCCGTCGAGAGCTGGTCGGCGGCGCCCGGATCGACGTACACCGGGCCCTGCTTCAGAGCCGCGCCGGCGTCCGGGATCCCGGTGATCCCGGCCCCCGCGGCGGGGGCCAGGACCAGGAGCAGCAGCATGGCCAGCCCGGCGAGGGCCGACAGGAGGTGGAACGGCCTGGTCCTCATACCATCGAAACTACCCCTAATGGGTGGTTGCGAGACATTGAGGACGCAAGGTTGTGGTCTACTCCGCCGGATCGACGCCCACGCGCAGCAGTCCGTAGGTGAACGCGTCCTCCAGCGCCTGCCAGGACGCGGCGATCACGTTCTCGCCGACGCCGACCGTCGACCACTCGGCGTTGCCGTCGCTGGTGGTGATCAGGACACGGGTGGTGGACTCCGTGCCGTGGCGGCCCTCCAGGATGCGGACCTTGTAGTCGACCAGCTCAAACTTGGCCAGCTGCGGGTAGATCCGCTCCAGGGCCACCCGCATCGCCCGGTCGAGGGCGTTGACGGGACCGTTGCCCTCGGCGGTGGCGACGATCCGCTCGCCCTTGGCCCAGAGCTTCACGGTCGCCTCGTTGGCGTGGGTGCCGTCGGGCCGGTCCTCGACGATCGCCCGCCAGGACTCCGTACGGAAGTACCGGCGCGGCCGTCCCTCCACCTCCTCCCGGAGCAGCAGCTCGAAGGAGGCGTCGGCGGCCTCGTAGGTGTAGCCGGAGAGCTCGCGCTCCTTGACCCGCTCGACGACACGGGCGACCAGCGCGCGGTCGCCGCCGAGGTCGACGCCGAGCTCCTTGCCCTTCAGCTCGATGGAGGCGCGGCCGGCCATGTCGGAGACGAGCATCCGCATGGTGTTGCCGACGCGCTCGGGGTCGATGTGCTGGTAGAGGTCGGGGTCGACCTTGATCGCGGAGGCGTGCAGTCCGGCCTTGTGCGCGAAGGCGGAGACGCCCACGTACGGCTGGTGGGTCGAGGGCGTCAGGTTGACGACCTCGGCGATCGCGTGCGAGATGCGGGTCATCTCGGCGAGCGCGCCCTGGGGCAGGACCCTCTTGTCGTACTTCAGCTCCAGGGCCGCGACCACGGGGAAGAGGTTGGCGTTGCCGACCCGCTCGCCGTAGCCGTTGGCGGTGCACTGGACGTGTGTGGCGCCCGCGTCGACGGCGGCGAGGGTGTTGGCGACGGCGCAGCCGGTGTCGTCCTGGGCGTGGATGCCCAGCCGGGCGCCGGTGTCGGCGATGACGGTGGCGACGACGGCCTGGACCTGGGCGGGGAGCATTCCGCCGTTGGTGTCGCAGAGGATCACGACATCGGCGCCGGCCTCGTGCGCGGCGCTGACGACGGCCTTGGCGTACTGCGGGTCGGCCTTGTAGCCGTCGAAGAAGTGCTCGCAGTCGACGAAGACGCGGCGGCCCTGGGAGCGGAGGTAGGAGACGGTGTCGCGGACCATCTCCAGGTTCTCGTCCAGGGTGGTGCGCAGCGCGAGTTCCACGTGCCGGTCGTGCGACTTGGCGACCAGCGTGATGACCGGGGCGCCGGAGTCGAGCAGCGCCTTGACCTGCGGGTCCTCGGCCGCGTTGCCGCCCGCCCTGCGGGTCGCGCCGAACGCGACGAGCTGCGCGTTCCTGAAGACGATCTCCTGCTGCGCGCGGGCGAAGAACTCCGTGTCACGCGGGTTGGCGCCGGGCCAGCCGCCCTCGATGAAGCCCACTCCGAACTCGTCGAGGTGCCGCGCGATGGTCAGCTTGTCAGCGACGGTGAGGTTGATTCCTTCACGCTGCGCTCCGTCGCGCAGCGTCGTGTCGAAGACATGGAAGCTGTCGTCGAGACGCGGGCTCTCGTCGGTCTCCGTGGTCATGGCTGTGATGGCTCCTGTCGGATGTGGGTCCGGAAGGTCTGGATCCACTTGCCCCCATTCTCACGCGCTGTCCGTTTCCGACGATGGTGGGGCCGGAAAACGAAAAAACCTCTCGCGGGTGCGAGAGGTCTGCGCGCGGGTCTGGGGCACGGTGTCCACTGCCGCGGGGGTCGAGTCGCGGTTCAGCGGCCACTGCGGACCGGCGCGCTGCTGCCCATAATCATCGTGGTAGCGAGCACGTCGGCAGTCTGCCACACCCGTGCGGCCCGCGGGATGCGGGTCTCAGGATGCGGGCAGCCCCGACGGGCGGGGCCCGTCGGGGCTGTGGTCGGTCAGCGCGTGGACGCGGGCGCGGCGTCCGTAGCGGTCCGTGCCGGGGCCTCGGTCGTCCTGCCCACCCGGCCCAGGTCGATGTCCCGGGTCTCGCGCATGGTCAGGTAGACGATCAGAGAGACGGCCGCGCAGCCCGCCACGTACCAGTAGAAGCCGGACTCCATCCCCGCGTCCTTGAACCACAGCGCCACGTATTCGGCCGTGCCGCCGAAGAGCGCGTTGGCGATGGCGTACGGCAGGGCGACGCCGAGCGCCCGGATGCCGGTCGGGAAGAGCTCCGCCTTCACGCATGCGTTGATCGAGGTGTAGCCGGTGATGACGACCAGCGCGAGGAGGGAGAGGCCGAGCGCCGGCCAGAAGGAGCCCGCGCTCCGGAGCATCGTCATGATCGGCACGGTCAGGAAGGTGGAGCCGACCGCGAAGGTGATCAGGAGCGGGCGGCGGCCGATCCGGTCCGACAGCCGGCCCGCGAGCGGCTGCAGACAGGCGAAGACGATGAGCGCGCAGAAGGAGACCAGGGTCGCGGTCTGCTTGGGCAGCCCCGCGGAGTTGGAGAGGTACTTCGTCAGATAGGTGGTGTACGTGTAGTAGGCCACCGTGCCGCCCATGGTGAGGGCGATGACGAGGAACGCCTCGCGCTTGTGCGCCCACAGCGCCTTGAGCGTGCCCTTCTCGCCGCTCGCCACACCGTCGTCCGCCGTCTCCTCGTAGACCTCCGTCTCCAGCATGTTGCGCCGCAGATAGAAGACGACGGCCGCGCCGAGCGCGCCGATGATGAACGGGATGCGCCAGCCCCAGCTGTGCAGCGCCTCGGTGGACATGGTGCGCTGGAGGACGATCTGCAGGCCGAGGCCGAGGATCTGGCCGGCCGTCATCGAGACGTACTGGAAGCTGGAGGCGAAGCCGCGGTGCTGCGGTGCCGAGGCCTCGGTCAGATAGGTCGCGCTGGCCGCGTACTCGCCACCGACCGAGAGGCCCTGGAGGAGCCGGGCGATCAGCAGGACCGCGGCGCCGCCGTAGCCGGCGACGGAGTAGGTCGGCGCGACGGCGATCAGTACGGCGGAGGCTGACATCAGCGTCACGGTGAGGGTCAGCGCCGCCTTGCGGCCCTTGCGGTCGCCGACCCGGCCGAGCAGCCAGCCGCCGACGGGGCGCATGAAGAAGCCGACCGCGAAGATGCCGGCGGTGTTCATGAGCTTGGCGGTGTCATTGCCCTCGGGGAAGAACGCCCCCGCGAAGTACGTCGCGAAACTCGCGTACACGAACCAGTCGAACCACTCGACCATGTTGCCGGCCGAGCCGACCCAGATCTTCTTCCAGTGCTCTCGTCCCATGGAGCGGAACCGTGCCGGAGATCACGTCGACGCAACAAGGGTGTAGCCCGCAACGATCAGGAGTACTTACGTTCGTTGAGTTCGCAGCAACAAGGTTTCGCCGACGAACTCCCGCACATGTGCGATGACTTGATCGCGCCCGGTACCGGGGATCCCGACCGCGACATGGACGCTGAACCCGTCGAGCAGGGCCCGCATCCGGGCCGCGTACCGGTCGGGGTCGACCGCCCGGAACTCGCCGCGCGAGACCCCCTCGGCGATCAGGGCGACGAGATCCCGGTGCCAGGCGCCCTCGATGGCGGCCTGCCGGGCGCGGGCGTCGTCGTCGGCGTTCTGGGACCGGTTCCAGACCTCGAGCCAGAGGGTCCAGTGGGGGTCGCGGGGGCCGTCGGGAACGTAGACGTCGATGTACCCGTCGAGCCGTTCGCGGGCGCTGCCCGGCCGCGAGAGCAGCGCGCTCCGCTCGGCGCCGAGCCGCCCCTCGCTCCACTCCAGGGTCTGCAGCAGCAGCTCGTCCTTGGTGCGGAAGTAGTAGAGCAGGTGCCCGCTGCTCATCCCCACCTCGCGCCCGAGCCCGGCCATGGTCAGCCCGTCGAGTCCGCGCTCGGCGATGGTGTCCATGGCGGCGGCGAGCAGCTCCTCACGGGGAGGGGCGGCGTTGTTGCGGCGCCGGGGTCCGGCGGGGTTGATGCGGGTCACTCGTCTGTTCTACCTCACGCTCCCGTCGGCGTTCCGGCCGAAGGCGGCCTCCAGGACCGCGGGGAGGTCCTCGGCGGGCACGGTCGCACGCAGCTCCGCGAACACGGGCCCGAACCGCTCGCCGTCGATCACGCCGAGGTGCTCCTCGCGCAGCCCGCGGATGATCTCGACGAGCTCGGGCCGCAGCCCCATCCACCCCCGTGAGGTGCGGATCTCCTCGTCCACGTGCTCCATGAACCAGCGCAGGACGTCGTACGGGATGTGGTGGTGCCCCGACACGGAGCCGACGGACACCGTCGGCTCCCGCGCCGGGTCCTCGTCGGGCACGACGGCCGTCAGTACGGTCCGGTGGTCGGCGACGTGGTCCAGCTCCAGGTACCAGGCGTCATCCGCTACGGAGTAGAGGATCTGGAGCGCGTAATCGGTGCCTTCGTGCGAGATCAGCGGCATGGCCGCAGGCTGCCATGCCGCCTGCGGCCGCCGCCAAGGGATTTCAGACCTTCGGCTGCTGCTGGGTGATGCAGTGGATGCCGCCCCCGCCCGCGAAGATGCCGCGCGCGTCGACCAGCGTGACGATCCGCTCCGGGAACAGCCGGCGGAAGATGCCGGCCGCGATCTCGTCGTTGGGGTCGTCGAAGCCGCACAGGACCACGCCGCCGTTGCAGAGGTAGTGGTTGATATACGAGTAGTCGACCCAGTCGCCCTCCTCGTCCTTCAGGACGGTCGGCGCCGGGATCTCGACGACCTCCAGCCGCCGGCCCTTCGCGTCCGTCTGGCGGCTGAGGATGTCGACGTACATCCGGGAGCGCTCGTAGTCCGGGTGGCCCGGGTCCTGCTGGCTGTGGACGGCCACGACCCCCGGCTTGGCGAAGGCGGCGACGATGTCCACGTGCCCCTGGGTGCCGTACATGCCGTAGTCGCCGGAGAGGCCGTGCGGGAGCCAGATCGCCTTGGTGGTGCCGAGCTTCGCGTGGATCTCCGCCTCGACCTCCGCGCGGGTCCACTCGGGGTTGCGGCCGGAACCGAGCTGCACGGTGTCGGTCAGCAGGACCGTTCCCTCACCGTCGACGTGGATCGCGCCGCCCTCGTTGACAAGGTGGCTGCTCAGCACCGGCACGTCGATCAGGTCCGCCACATGGCGGGCGATCTTGGAGTCGTGCTCCCAGCGGGCCCAGTCCTGCGCGCCCCAGCCGTTGAACACCCAGTCCACGGCGGCGAGCTCGGAGCCGTTCGTGACGAACGTCGGGCCGATGTCCCGCATCCAGGCGTCGTCCAGCTCGCGCTCGACCAGGTCGACCGCGTCGCCCAGCAGCTCGCGCGCGGAGTCCAGCTGGCCGGGTCCGACCACCATGGTCACCGGCTCGAAGCGGCGTACGGCGCGGGCCACGGACGCCCACGCGGTACGGGCCGCGGCCAGCTCCTCGTCGTTGGTGAAGGTGGGGTTCGGGCCGGGCCAGGCCATCCACGTGCGCTCGTGGGGGGCCCACTCGGGCGGCATTCGGAAGGTCATGGGAGGAGTCCTCAGAGGAAGTAGAGACGGTTCAGGGAGATGGAGTCGGCCGGCTCGGAGCGGATCGGTTCGCCGTCCAGCGATACGAGTCCGGTCCGGCCGTCCACCCCCACCTGGCCGATACGGGAGTTCAGGAGCAGGTTCCCGGGGCCGATGCCGCGGGTGCCGCGGACGGCGACCCGGCGGCGGCGGGTCGGCATCGCGTCGGAGCCGAGGTCCACGGCGGCCTGGGCGACGAACGCGACCGAGATGTCGGCCGGGGTCGCTCCGTGGGCTCCGAACAGGGGGCCGAGGACGAGGGGTTCGCAGGTGTCGGTGGCGGCGTTCGGATCGCCCACGACCCCCCACGCGGGGAAGCCGTTCTTGATGACCATCTGGGGCTTGGCACCGAAGAACTCCGGGCGCCAGAGCACGATGTCGGCCATCTTGCCGACCTCGATCGAGCCGATCTCGTGGGCGAGGCCGTGGGCGATCGCCGGGTTGATGGTCAACTTGGCCATGTACCGCAGCACACGCGCGTTGTCGTCGTGCGCGCCGTCGCCCTCCATCGGGCCCAGCTCGGCCTTCATCTTCCCGGCCATGGCGA